>JAUIAZ010000109.1 GCA_030427465.1 Gammaproteobacteria bacterium
TCACCCCCATCAGCGTAATGCGGTAGAAGTTCGGCATCAGATCCAGATTGTCACGAATATGTACGGAAGGCATGAGGAAACCGAGTTCCTGGGAGAGCTTCTTGCGCACGCCCTTGATCCGTGCCAGTAACTGGCCACCCTGGGCTTTGTCTACCAGGGGAATCAGGCGATAGCCGACTTCGAGGCCGACGATGTCGACACGGGCCACATCATCCCAGCCCAGTTCGGCTGTTTCCGATTTACCGACGGCCGGGGGTGCAGCCCCCCGTTCCAGCGCCGGACCACCCGCGCCTTCCGGCTTGCCAGCGCCGGGAACGACCCGTCCCTGCGGGCCTTCTTCAACGACTTCGGCTTCCTGGCTTTTTTTGAAGATAAGCCAGGCACCGCCACCTGTCAGCGCTGCCAGACCCAGAAAGGCAAAGTGCGGCATTCCCGGAATAACCCCCATGATAACCAGCACGCCAGTGGCCACGGCGAGCGCTTTGGGGGTTCCGAAGAGTTGGCCCTTGACCTGGCCGGCCATATCCTGAGAAGTACTGACCCGGGTCACCAGGATGGCGGCTGCGGTAGAGAGCAGCAGTGAGGGAATCTGGGCCACCAGGCCGTCACCGATGGTCAGCAATGCGTAGATTTCTGCCGCATCGGCAAAGGTCAGGTCGTGCTGCAGCATCCCGATGGCCAGACCGCCGATCAGGTTGATGAAGAGAATCAGAAGGCCGGCAACCGCATCACCGCGAACGAACTTGCTGGCACCATCCATGGACCCGTAGAAGTCCGCTTCCTGCGCGATTTCTTCGCGCCGGTTGCGGGCCTCTTCCTGGTCGATGATGCCGGCATTCAGGTCGGCATCAATCGCCATCTGCTTACCGGGCATGGCATCGAGGGTGAAACGCGCGCTGACTTCCGATACCCGGCCAGCACCTTTGGTCACGACTGCGAAGTTGATGATCATGAGGATAGCGAAGACCACGATACCGACAGCGTAGTTGCCACCGACCAGGACTTCACCGAAGGCTTCGATGACTTTACCGGCAGCATCGCCCCCCTCGTGACCTTCCAGCAAGACAACCCGGGTAGAGGCCACGTTCAGGGCCAGACGCAACAGCGTGGCCACCAGAATGACGGTCGGGAATACGGCAAAATCCATGGGCCGGTTGCTGTACACACACACCAGCAAGACAACGATGGACAGGGCAATGTTGAAGGTAAACAGCAAATCCAGCAGGAAGGCCGGGATGGGCAGCGTCATCATGCCCAGAACGGCCATCAGCAATAACGGAATGACCAGATTGCCTCTGGCGACGTTCCGGAACTGCCCCATCATTTCTGCTCGCTGCATGAACGCCCCTGTTTAAACGGTCCACGACAAATTTTTGGCACTCTGGCCCCCGACAGGGGATAGAGCAGGATTCAGGCCAAGATTGCCGCCAGCGGCAGCAGGCTGCCACCGGCAAGCCCTGTTCCGCTTTTCCGCCGCCCGCCATCGCCTCCTCAAGCAGTAGAAAAATAAATCTGTAATTCAAATGCTTAGACCTCACTCACAGAGCCTCAACTGAAGCAAAAGCGAGTCGGTAACAGCCCCGGCATGAAAAATGCTCTTACCCAGACTACTGCGGCGGATTGCCGCTGACACCCGGGATCGATGACATAGCGAGGAGTCTTTGATGGGTACCCGATTTCTGATACACGGCCTGTTGGGCATGGCCCTGATTGCCGCTGCCATTCTGCTCTCTGCGCAGCAACCGATGCTGTTCGTAAACGTCACCGGCATGCTGGTGGTGATCGGCGGTAGCGCGGCTGCCCTGTTCGCCAGCTATCCGCTCAAGGACATCCGCAATGCCTTGAATCAGGTCAAGCGCCTGTGGCAGGAAAAACCGGTTGATGAAATGCGCGAAGTCGAGCGCCTGGTCACGCTGGCCCGACTGTGGCAGCGCCAGGACCTCAGGGCCATTGAGTCGGCACTGGATCAGACCCCGAATCGCTTCCTGCAAACCGGTGTTCAACTGCTGATTGCCAATGTACCACCGGGCGATGTGGCCGCCACGCTGGGCTGGCGCATCCGTCGCCTGAAGGTGCGCGAGCAGGCAGAAGCCCGTATTTTCCATTCACTGGCCACCTATGCTCCGGCCTTCGGCATGCTCGGAACCCTCATTGGTCTGGTGAACATGATGCTGGGCATGCAGGATCAGACGCCGGGAGACATGACCTCTCACTGGGCCGTGGCTCTGGTAACGACCTTCTATGGCATGGTGCTGGCAAACCTCGTATTCAAGCCGATTGCCACCAAACTGGAACGGCGTACGGAAAAACGTCTGCTGCTGATGGCCATGATGCTGGAAGGGGTCAACCTCATGGGTATGCGCCGCAGCCCGGCCTACATCCGCGAGAACCTGATGTCCTTCGTGACCCACTACGATGACGAACTGGCTTCCCAGATTGAGGAGAGCCAGACTGCCACGCCACAGGAGCCCGCGTGGGGTAACCGTCCATGAGCCTTTTGCTGCCAGCCAACACGGCCGCGCCCAGAGACATGATGGATGCGGCACCGGCCGCTCAGGATCTGGGCCCGGGCTGGATGATCTCCTATCTGGATGTGTTCATTCTGACCTCAGCCCTGTTTGCCAGCCTGCTGATGCAGAGCGAGACCACCAATCAGGCCCTGCAGGAAGAATTACAGCAGCGGGTACCGGCAGAAGTGGCTGTGGCTTTTGAAGGGGAGCGGGCTGAATTGGCCATCGGGGGCGAGGTACTGTTCGCGCGTTCCGATGCCCAGCTGTCGGACAAGGGTCGCGAGCTTCTGACCGCTCTGGTGCCGATGATCCTGGAGAGTCAGGGAGAGGTACTGATCGAAGGCCATACCGACTCCCAGCCGATCAGCACCCCGGAGTTCCCCTCCAACTGGGAACTGGCTGCCGCACGCGCCACTCAGGTACTGCGCTATCTGGCCGGTCAGGGCATACCCACTGAGCGCCTGCGTGCCATCAGCTATGCGGACACCCGACCGGTGGTTGCGAATGACAGTGCTGCCAATCGCAAGCGCAACCGGCGGGTCGGTATTGTCCTGCTTGGCCCCGCAACATGAGCCCCGCAGCCTGAAACTGTCAGTTCAGGCTGCGCCGGCTGAACCGCCCTGCCACTTTCTCAGCAAATCTTCGCGTGCAGACCGGCTGGCGGCTTCGGCCAGACGGCGTTCGCTGGCCGCCAGCGGATCCACCAGATCTTCCGCTACCTGTCGGGCCGCACCGAGATCCTCCTGCCGCCCCTCCAGCTGATCCAGTCGCTGTTCACTGCTCTGCAGTTCCCGCAATGCGGACTCCAGCGTGTGGCCGCCAGCGCTACCCGCCACATCGAGGCCCGCCTGGGCCTGACTGCGCGCTCGTGCCAGCCGCCAGCGCGCACTCTGTATGCGCTCACTGGTCTGCCGTAGCTGCTCCGCACGCTGGGATTCCCGCGCCTGGGCGGCTTCAATCTGACTTTGCAGCCGCGCCTGTTCGGCCTCACAGTGCAGATAACGCTCGCCATAGCGATCGGCTTCCTGCGCATGGCCTGCCTCCAGAGCCTGGCGCCCGCGGGCTTCGGCCTGCTGCTGTTCCCGTTGCAGGCGCTCGCATTGCTTTTCCAGCCCCTTGCGCTCCGCAACCTGAAGCACCAGCGCTTCACGGGCCTGATGCAGGCTGCGCTCGGCATCGCGGATCTCCTGGGCAAAGATGGTCAGCATTTGCCGGTCCACCTGTTTTTCGGTGACTTCGTAGCTGCGGCCCCGAGCGGCCGTTGTGAGCTTTCGGAACAGATTCATCATGTTGTCTCCTGCGGCTTATTCGCCGTACTCCTGAATTAATTGTTTGGTGCGGGCATCACTGAGCTTGTTCAGCAGTCGCTGACTTTCGTGCTCGTCCCTCAGTGTCTTGGACAGCGTGATGGTGGCGCTGACCATGAACAGCGCGGTCACGGTCAGATAGCCCTTGACCATCCAGTCAGCGGGTACCAGCACGATGCCGGACACCATGGCCAGCAAGGAAAGGACGAACGAGCACTTCACGAAAAACAGCCAACTGCTGCTACTGCCCTGCAAATCTTCAACGGTCATTTTTCTCTCCTGGGTTCAGTTTTTCGAAACACGGGGCTCAAACTAGGAAATCCCCTTCATACGGTCTACTCTGATCAACAAAGCCTCTTATAAAGCAGCCTGAAGTCTCTTATGACAGTACTTTTTCCTTCGGTACGCTGACCCGGGCCGAACCGCAACGGCCCTGAACCCCCGAGAGAAAGCCCATGATCTACACGGATGATGTCGTCAAAACGCTGAAGCGCATGCTGCGGGCCCGCGGGCTGACCTACCGCGATGTCGCCAGTGCCCTGTCCCTGACAGAGTCCAGCGTGAAGCGCCTGTTCAGTGAGCAGGACTTTTCCCTGAAGCGCCTGGACTGCCTGTGTGAATTGATGGAGGTGGACCTCGCCACCCTGCTCACCGAAGCTGGCCGCAACAAAACCCAGATTCATACCCTGACAGAGGAACAGGAAGCCCTGCTGGTTTCTGACATCCGCCTGCTGATCATCGCGGTATGCCTGGTCAACCGCTGGCAGGTGCGGGAAATACTTGAGGTCTACGACATTGACGAAAACCAGGCGGTGCAGGCGCTGGCCAAACTGGATCGCTTCCGGCTGATCGAGCTGCTGCCCGGTAACCGGGTCAAACTGCTGATCAGCCAGGAATTCAGCTGGCGCCGCAACGGCCCCATCCAGGCCTTCTTTGAGGAGCAGGTACAGAGTGACTTCTTTAATGCCCGTTTCAGCGGGCCGGGAGAAATTCGCCTGTTTGCCTTTGGCATGTTGTCACGGCGGGCCAATGCCCTGCTGCAGGACCGCATGCAGAAAACTGCGGCGATGTTCCGTCAGGCGGCTGAAGAAGATGCCAGCCTGCCCCTGGAGCAACGCTTTGGTACCAGTCTGGTGCTGGCCATGAGACCCTGGGAGCTGAAAGCCTTCGAGAGTTTGCGCAGAGTGCCTGATCGTCGCCGCTTTTAGGTAGTCAGGTATCAGTATTCAATACTTTTATGGTTTAAATTGAGAAAAGAAGTCCGGCAGGCAATGCTGACGCCCGTATCGAACCCGGAGAAATACCATGCATAACACATCCCCCACCGGCCTGCTGCGCAGTCGACGCTTTCTGCCCTTTTTCCTGACCCAGGCGCTCGGTGCCTTCAACGACAACGTCTTCAAGAACGCCCTGCTGTTGCTGATCACCTTCACCGCCGCCGAACAGATGGGGATGGACATCAACCTCATCGTCAATATGGCAGCCGGTCTGTTCATCCTGCCCTTCTTCCTGCTGTCCCCGACGGCCGGGCAAATGGCAGACAAGTATGAAAAGTCGATGCTGATGCGACGCATCAAGCTCGCAGAGATCGTCATCATGGCCCTGGCAGCAGGCGCCTTCCTGATGGGAGCGTACTGGACCCTGCTGTTCCTGCTGTTTTTAATGGGCACCCAATCCACGTTCTTTGGCCCCGTGAAGTACGCCATTCTGCCTCAGCACCTGGATGACAGTGAGCTGGTAGGCGGCAATGCCCTGGTCGAGATGGGTACCTTCCTGGCCATTCTGGGCGGGACCATTCTTGCCGGTGTGCTCGCCAATATGGCCGGTGCCCCGACCTGGATCGCCCTGTGTATTGTTGGCTTCGCCATTCTGGGCTATATGGCCAGCCGCGGCATTCCGGAGGCTCCGGCCGCAGATCCGGATATCCAGATCAACTGGAACCCGATCACCGAGCTCGCGGTGATCTGGCGTCAGACGCGCGAAAACCGCCCGGTACTGCTGTCGATCATGGCGATCAGCTGGTTCTGGTTTCTGGGTGCCAGCTACCTGACCCAGTTTCCGAACTTTGCCAAGGAAGTGCTGTTCAGCGATGCCGCCGTTGTCACGCTGCTGTTGACGCTGTTTTCCGTGGGCATTGCGATTGGCTCGATTCTCTGTGAGCGCCTCTCCAGGGGCCGGGTTGAACTGGGTATCGTCCCGATTGGCGCCCTGGGTCTGACGCTGTTCGGCTTCGACCTGGGCATGGCGGCTTACAGCCTCCCGGACGGCGATGCCAATGCCCTGCGTGGTCTGTCTGCTTTTCTGGCCACCGAAGGCAGTACCCGTCTGATGATTGATCTGGCCGGCATCGGCGTGTTCGGCGGGCTGTTTATCGTGCCGCTGTATGCCCTGATTCAGCAAAGAGCCCACCCCAAACGCCGGGCACAGGTCATTGCCGCCAACAACGTGCTGAATGCCGCGTTCATGGTCGCGAGTGCCTTGTTTGCCGTGCTTTTCCTCTCTGTGATGAAACTCGATATCCCCAGCTACTTCCTGGTGCTGGCCATCATGAACCTGGTGGTTTGTCTGTATGTCTTCAGGCAAGTACCCGAGTTCGTGCTGCGCTTTGTCATCTGGATGCTTTCCCACACGATGTACCGCGTGAAAGCAGAGGGCCTTGAGCAGATTCCCGACGAAGGGGCAGCGGCGCTGGTCTGCAACCATGTAAGTTATGTGGATGCCCTGATCCTGGCCGGTTCCGTGCGCCGTCCGATCCGCTTTGTCATGGACAAGGGCATCGCCGAGATGCCGGGCATGAAATACTTTTTCCGCTTTGCCCGCACCATCCCGATCTGTTCGCAGCGCAAGGATCCGGAAACCTACGCGCGCGCCTTCGAGTCCATTCACGAAGCGCTGCAGGAAGGCGAGCTCGTTTGTATCTTTCCCGAAGGACGACTTACCTCGGATGGCGAAGTCGCCACCTTCCGCAAGGGCATCGAGCAGATTATCGGACGCGACCCCGTTCCCGTGGTTCCATTGGCACTGAGAGGGTTATGGGGCTCCTGGTTCAGTCACAAGGACGGACACGCCCTGACCACCCGCCCTTCGCGCTTCTGGTCGCGGGTGGAAGTCATCGGTGGTGCTCCGGTTCCTGCCAGCCGGGTGACGGCAGAAGATCTCGAAGCACAGGTCAAGGTGCTGCGTGGGTCGTCTCGCTAGCGGCGCTTTCCAAACCCGGCCAGACACCGTAAGATCATGAACACGCTGAGAAAAAGGAATCCTCATGAAAAAAGTGTTTGCTGCGCTGGCCCTTGTCGTTGTGGTGCTGGCCGTCGTTCTGTACGCCCTGGTTGCCAATCTGGACACCCTGGTCAAAGACCAGATCGAAAGCATTGGCAGCGAAAAGCTGGGTACCGCTGTGCGGGTCGAAAACATCAACCTGCAACTGATGGAAGGGTTGGGAGAGATTCAGGGCTTTTCCATTGCCAACCCGCAGGGATTTGAAAACAAACCGGCGCTGTCGTTTGAAACTGTGCGCCTGAACATCGATACCGAAAGTCTGGCAAACATGCCAATCGTGATCGAGGAAGTGTTGCTGGACTCGGTCAGTGCCCTGTACGAAATGAACGCTCAGGGCAAGGGCAACCTGAATGTCCTGGCGGATCAGGCTCGCAAGAATACGCCGGCCTCTGCTGACAAGCCGGCGCAGGAAGATCCTGCTGCAGACGGCGGTCAGGCAGATATCCGCCTGAAGATCCAGTCACTCACGGTCAAGGACACCCAACTGGCGCTGGATCTTGCGGCACTGGGCGACAAGGCTTACAGCGAAACCCTGCCGAGCTTCACGCTCACCAACATCGGCGGTAGCCAGGGTCTGCCGCCGGCTGAGCTGGGCAGCGCCATTGCCGACCAGCTTCTGGACAGGATTCTCGGTGAAGCCAAGAAGAAGCAGACGGAAAAGCTGAAGAACAAGGCCAAGGAAAAAGCCATGGAGAAGATCGGTGAAAAACTCGATGGCACGGCTGGAGAAGCTGTCAAAGGTTTTCTGGACAAGCTCTGAGACCTGCCACAGATGAAACATCGCATCCCTCCCCCGGTTATTGGACTGGCAAGCGCCGGGCTGATGTGGGGAGTGGCGCAGGCTCTGCCGGGCGTGCGCCTGCACTTCGAGGGACAGACCCTGCTCGCCGCGCTGCTGGTCGTCGTGGGCCTGTGCTTCGATGTGTGGGCTCTGCGGCAGTTCTTCAAACGCCGTACCACTTTCAACCCCCTGAACCCGCACAAGGCGAGCACCCTTGTGGTGGACGGCCTGTACCGCATCAGTCGCAACCCGATGTATCTGGGTCTGTTGCTGATACTCTGCGGTATTGCCCTGTGGCTGGGCTCCCCTCTGAACCTGCTGATACTGGCCCTGTTTGTCTGGGTATTGAACGAGTTACAGATCAAGCCGGAAGAGGAAGCGATGGCGAAACTCTTTGGTGAACAATGGCAGCAATACCGGGCCCGGGTCAGGCGCTGGGTTTGAGCGCCGGGATCGGTACCTTGCGCAGCATGAGCAGCATCAGCGCCGCCCCCATGCCACTGGTACCCAGGACCATCGCCATGATCAGGATCTGGTAGCGAACCGCAACCAGCGGTGACACGCCCGACAGGATCTGCCCGGTCATCATGCCCGGCAGAGCGACCAGCCCGACCGCCAGCAAACTGTTGACCTGCGGAATCATCGCGGCGTGAAACGCCGCCAGGCGCGCTTCGCGGGGCGGCACCCCCTGATGACATTCTGCGTGATAGCGCTCGGCCGACAGACTGATGGCATTCATGGTGTTGGCGAAGTACATGCCGGCCAGCGGAATCAGGATGCTCGGTGTGTACCAGTGTTCAACCTGAAGCACGCCCTTCAGGGAAATCAGCAGATGCAATCCGACTGAGAGTCCCAGCGCCAAAAGCGCCGCCTGCATATGCCCGGGATGATGCCGCACAGGACGAATGGCGATCCAGCTCGCCGCCGTCAGCATGATGCCGAGCACAAGGGCACTGAGCCACGGGGATTCCTGGTTGAAGAGAAACACCAGCACATAGCCCACGCCGACCAGTTGCAACACCATGCGCGCGGATGCAACCAACACTTCGCGCGGCCTGCCCTGCCAGTACAGATAAATCACGGACACCAGAATAACGGGAACCAGGCACCAGGCCAGGGCCCACCAGGAAATATTGTGCACGTTTGCGAACCCCGGCTGTTTGCAGTTAAGGAAACCGAACCGGGGGAATGATGCCACAGGCCTTCGGGGCAGGCCTAGAAATAGCCCTCGCGTTTTTTCTTCTCCATGGAGCCGACCTGATCTTTATCGAGCAGTCGGCCTTCCCGCTCGCTGTTCTTGCTCAACAACATTTCCTGAACGATCAGCGACACCTCGTCAGCACGACTTTCCACTGCCCCGGTCTGCGGGTAGCAGCCGAGTGTCCGGAAGCGGATCCAGCGCTCTGCCAGGGAGGCTTTTTCGGCATCCGACAGATAGGCCAGCATGCGTTCATCATCCAGGGCCAGAATCAATCCGCTGTCTTCATCGACCCAGGACAGCCTGGGTTTGGCAAAATACAGTGGCACGATGTCGATTTTCTCGTGCAGGATATACAGCCAGATATCCAGTTCGGTCCAGTTCGACAAGGGGAACACCCGGACGGACTCACCTTTGTTGATACGCGTATTGTAGAGATTCCAGAGTTCGGCCCGCTGCTGCTTGGGGTCCCATTGATGGCTGGCGCTGCGAACCGAAAACACCCGTTCCTTGGCGCGACTTTTTTCTTCGTCCCGTCTTGCCCCACCCAAGGCAGCATCGAACTTGTGGGTATCCAGGGCCTGTTTCAGAGCCACGGTTTTCATGAGGTCATTGTAAACCACCGAGCCGGAATCAATCGGGTGTACACCGGCATCCAGTGCGGCCTGGTTGGTGTGTACGATCAGATCCAAGTCGTGCTTTTCCACCAGCCGGTCCCGGAACTCGCCCATCTCATGAAATTCCCAGGTGGTATCGACATGCAGCAGGGTGAAAGGCACCCGGTCCGGCCAGAACGCCTTGCGCGCAATGTGTAGCATTACGGTGGAGTCCTTGCCGATCGAATAGAACATGCAGGGTCTTTCAAAACTGGCAGCCACTTCCCGCATGATGAAAATGGCTTCGGCTTCCAGGGCTTTCAGGTGATTCAGTCTGTCCATGGCGAAAAGCAACTCCGTGATCAAAAACTGACCACACTATCCGCAGCTCCGCACGGATTGTAAATTAGATTTACTGAATCAGATCGTTCTCTTTTAAAGAATAAACTAGCTGGCGGGCACAGGCGGGAATCTGTATCC
>JAUIAZ010000502.1 GCA_030427465.1 Gammaproteobacteria bacterium
TGCATGTCCGTGCGCCCTACCTGCTGAACCTGCATCTGGCAGACCTGCTGCGTGCGGGGGCGCAGAACTACTCAGACATTGTCCATATCACGGATTACGTGGTTGAAAAGGGCAGCTTGCACCATATTGCCTATGCCGCATCCAAGGCAGCACTGGCCAACCTGACCCTGTCCTTTGCACGGCGATACGCGCCCTCTATCAAAGTGAATACAGTGGCCCCCTCGCTCCTGATGTTCAACGAAGGTGATTCAGAGGCTTACCGCCGCAAGACACTGGATAAATCCGTTATGGGCATTGAGCCGGGGCCGGAGGTAGTGGCTGACAGTCTCGCCTACCTGTTCAATAATCCTTACATGACCGGTCGTGAGATCAGACTCGACGGCGGTCGCCATATCCGTTAAGTGCAGGAGTGAGATCATGTCCGACGCCATGAAGGACCATTATCAGGAGATTATCAGGCTGCTCGGGGAAGACCCCCAACGGGAAGGACTCCGGGATACACCCAAGCGCGCGGCCAAAGCCATGCAGTTCCTTTGCAAGGGATACCAGGATGATCTTGATACGCTGGTGAACGGCGCAATATTCGAGTCTGACAATGATGAGATGGTGATCGTCAAGGACATTGAGCTGTACTCCCTGTGTGAACACCATTTGCTGCCTTTTGTCGGGCGCTGCCATATAGCCTATCTGCCGGACGGAAAAGTTCTGGGGCTTTCCAAATTCGCCCGCATTGTGGATATGTACGCAAGACGAATGCAGATACAGGAAAACCTGACCCGGCAGATAGCCCTGGCCATTGAGGGCGTCACCGGTGCCCGGGGGGTGGGTGTGGTCATCGAAGCGCGGCATATGTGCATGATGATGCGCGGTGTCGAGAAGCAGAACTCCCGCATGCTGACCTCAATGATGCTGGGTGATTTCCGCAGTGATGCAGCAACCCGCACCGAATTTCTGTCCTTGATCCGGGGTGGCCAGTCACCCGCGATCTGAAGCCCTGAGACCCGTCCGGCGGCAGGGCTCCGCGATCTGGATCAGTCGTGTAACTCGATAAAGCCGTGAACCCGTACGGTGACCGTCTGCTCTCCTGCTTCCAGAGATGGGGTCGCGGCTTCGTCCATGACCGCCATGGTGCTTCTGGCCATTGCCCGGATCGGCAGGGACTGCCCCTGTGTGCTGATATCCAGATTGATGAGTTGATAGTCGTCCGCTCCCATCTGCCGCTGGACCAGGCGGGCGCGGTCACTGAAATGCCCCAGAGCCTGACGGATCAGCTCATCCTCTTTTTCCCGGCGCGACTCATCCGTCACATCGAAAGTGACGGACTCCACGCTCAGAGTGTCCTGCAGCTTGCCCATCCAGTCGGCCAGATAGGCGGTTTTCTCCGATTCCAGCATCAGACTCTGTCTGACGCGCCAGGCGACAATCACCCGGTTGTCGTACACCGGAGTCGTCTGATAGGCAAGGCTTTGTTGTTTGAGGTCGTCTTCACCTTCCAGACGTTGTTTGACTTTCTGCATGGTGGTATTGACCTGACTGGCTGCTTCGGAGGCACTCTTGTGCTCAGCCTGAGTGAAAAACACCACGCGCAGCAGATTGTTCTTGAGATCGCCCCGGGCTTCGGCGCTGAGGCTGATACGGTTGCTTGCTTCTTTGTCTTCCTGATGGGCCAGGGCGCCCTGGCTCAGGATCAGCAGGATCAGTGGAAAAAGTGTCAATCGGGCGGGAAGGTGCATGCTGTCTTCTCTCTTCTGAATAGAGCGATCAAGGGGAAAGAGCATCATAGAAAGCCGCGAGAAGTGCAGCAAGCGCGCGGGCCATATTACAGGCGAAATAAAAAAGCCGCGTTGTACGCGGCCTCTTATCGGTTCTGCATTTCAGCAGTAATTCATGTTGTTGAGATATTCTTCCAGCTCACTCATGTTTGCCTGTTCGGTTTCATTCTGTGGCACGCAAACCTGCCAGCTTTCATCAAAATCTTTAATTTCCATGTGTGGTACTCCCTGTGCGGTGAATTC
>JAUIAZ010000110.1 GCA_030427465.1 Gammaproteobacteria bacterium
GAGAGGACAAAATACTGGATGTAGATAACGTGATTATCTGCGCCGGTCAGGAGCCGCTGCGTGAACTTCAGGAACCCCTGCAGAATGCCGGAGTGTCCGTGCATCTGATTGGCGGTGCTGATGTGGCGGCAGAGCTGGATGCCAAGCGGGCCATCAATCAGGGCTCGCGCCTGGCTGCCGAACTGTGACCGGCCCGACTTTTGGGCAGTCCGAACTGTGATCTGACCCAGCAAAACAGACGGCTCCTTCCCTGACAAGGGGAAGGGGCCGTGCTAGTTTAAGAGGCAGTAAAACTATTTCCCGGATCTGCCTTCATGCCTAAACCTTCAGAATCCCTGAACGAAGCCGTCCTGTTCCTGAAAGATCACCAGGTCCGCAATCAGATGCGTCTGAGTGAATTCGATGCCTTGCTTGATGGAGTCGTCACTCTGTCAGACTGGGCGGATGAAGAAGTCAATGCGGTCTACGTCCAGGTGAACAAGCAGCTCGCAATCCGCGCCATGGTGTTCTTCAAAATCTATTTCGATGAAGATGGCCGCGCCGATTCTGAGTGGAATCTGCCTCTGCAGCGTCTGGCGAAAATCAGTGGGGCCGGGCCAGACCTGGGCGCGGGGCCAGTCAGGCTGGCCACCCGCGGGCAGTGCGCTATCAGCTGGCATCAGAAAGATCTGTGGGATCCTTCCATGGAACCCAACCGTAACGATATCCAGCAAATTGCCAGGGCCATCAAGGCCAACCGGATCGGGTTCAAGGTAGAAGCCGCAGGGCAGGCCGTTGTTGCACCTCGGCCGGGGCCCGGCGGTGCCGAGGAAGAGTTCGACGAGAACGACATCCCGGTGCTCGACAATGAAGTCGAAGACGAGATTGTGACACCGGTCCTGAATGACGATGCGGCGCGTATCCGCACGGCCCGTCTGATCAAATCGCAGCGTTTGCGGATTCGCACCCTGGTCAGCCAGCATGAGGCGGAAACCCAGGAGCTGATGCGTCAGCACCGGCTGGAGATGCAGGCCTACCGCGGCCAGTTGCGCGAAGCGGACCAGGCCATTGCGCGCTATAAGGTGCTCAACGAGCAACTCAAGGACAAGCTGGAGCGCCGCAGCACCCAGTACGAAGCCTTGCAGACAGAAGTCGCGCAGTACAAAAAACGCTTTTCCATGATCGAGAAAGAGTTGTCCAGTACGCTCTCGTCGGCTGAGGCCGATCGCCTGAAGTCACGCATGGAGGGCGAGCTGAGTATCCTCAAGGAGCAGTTGGACCGCCGGGAAGCCGAGCTGTTCTACCGGGATGAGCGCGAAGAGCAGCTGAAAACAGAAATTGCCAGTCTGAAAGATCACCTGCAGGCTGTCGAGAAAAGTGAAATTGTGCAGAAACTGGCGTCACTGGACGTGGTTTTCGTGGTCTACCATCCGGGGGCTGGCCACATCACGCTGCCAGCTAACGAGGTCAAACAGTACGCCGACAATCCCATGGCCTATGTTGCCCAGCGCTGTTTTGTGACGGAAGAACAATACCGAGCATGGCTGGAGCACTATGAAAACCCCGTCTGCACCCATCTGGGCAGTGACGGTGAACTGTGTGGCAAAACCGTTACCCGTATCGCCGTGCCTTCGGACTTCGAGACGGGCGACCATGATCGCTGTGAGGAACACAAGTCGGTGTGACGCAGATCCGATTGCCGGAGGGCGTTCCCGGTAACACCGTGGCAACGTCGCATGCCGCCTCACTGACCCTGTTACGTCTGGACCGGATCTCTGCCTTTCCCGAAAACCCAGCCTGTTCCGGCAACAAAGTCTTCAAACTGTTACCGCTGGTGGAAAGGCTGGCCGGTAGCAAGACTCCCGTCTGCCTCATCAGTGTGGGTGGCCCCTGGTCCAATCATTTGCATGCTCTGGCTGCGCTCGGAAGGCAGCTCTCGGTGCCAGTCCTGGGCCTTGTCAGAGGAGAGCCGGAACTCTGGACTCCCACTCTGAAAGACTGCCGGCACTGGGGCATGGCAATTCAGTTTGTCCGCCGTGAGCAGTTCCGCCGCCGCTACGAGCCGGATGCACTCAGAGAGATGGCAGCCCGGGCAGCGGCCATTCACTTCCCCGGATTGCCCCGGAAAGCTCAGATAGTCATTCCCGAAGGCGGTAGCGAACAGCAGGCCATGAGTGGGCTGGCGTTGCTTGCCGAACGTATACGTCACTCGGTTCCGGCGATGGACTCTTTGGTGTTGCCGGTTGGTAGCGGCGGGACTCTCGCGGGCTTGCGTCTGGCGCTGCCCGCGCAGGTCAGGGTTGAGGGCGTCATGGCTGCACGCGATACCGAGCGGGTGCGACAACGGGTCAGCGACTGGCTGGTGTCGGCCGGGAGTACCGGGGACAGGCTCAAAGCGACGGCGCCTGCCGCTCCCTGGACACTGAACGATTCTCAGGCTGGGCCTGGTTTCGGGAAACTGTCAGCTGCGCAACGATTGCGCCAGCCGCAGCTGGAGAGTTGGCTGGGTACGCCACTGGATCCGGTGTATACCCTCAAGATGAGCCTGGCGCTGGAAGCGGGGCTGAGAGCCGGGCGCTATGCCGGCAGACACGTGGTGGCGCTGCACACGGGTGGTCTGCAGGGGCGGCGGGATCTGCAGGATGGACCTTCTGAGGTTGTCAGCAGGCTCTGAGTAGGGATATTCGCCGCCGCATCAGTTATCCTACACCCGAAACAGGGATCATGGCCTGTGCTGATGCGGGCGAACAGGGGAGATCAGAGTTTGGAGAGTTTTCGTAATATCGGCCTGCTGGGCCGGATGGGCAGTGTGCAGGTGGTGGATACCCTGAAGCGGCTCAAGAGCTTTCTGCTGGAAAGAGGCTGCTCGGTCATTCTGGAAGAGGCCACAGCCACCGTGATGCCAGGCCATGGCATGCAGGTTTCCAGCCGCAAGATGCTGGGAGAGATCTGCGATCTGGTAATTGTGGTGGGCGGAGATGGAAGCCTTCTCGGTGCCGCAAGGGCGCTGGCCGGAGCCAAGGTGCGGGTGCTCGGTGTCAACCGTGGCCGCCTGGGCTTCCTGACGGATATCTCTCCCCAGGAAATTGAAGCACAGGTCGCCGAAGTCCTGGATGGCAAGTACATCGAGGAGTCCCGCTTTCTGCTCAATGCCTGGGTCAAGCGCAACGGCGAGCCGATTGCCAGCGGCTCCGGTCTGAATGACATCGTACTGCACCCGGGTAAGTCCACACGGATGATTGGCTTTGAGCTGTATATAGAAGGGCAGTTTGTGCACAGCCAGCGTTCAGACGGTTTGATTGTGGCTACGCCGACGGGCTCGACCGCCTACGCACTTTCTGCCGGGGGGCCGATCATGCACCCGCGGCTGGATGCCATGGTCCTGGTTCCGATGTTCCCGCATACCCTGAGCAGCCGTCCGATCGTGGTCGATGGCAATGCAGAGATCAAGATTGTGATCGGTGACCAGAATGAAACCTATCCGCATGTCAGTTGTGATGGCCAGACTCATATCACCTGTGCCCCCGGAGACACCGTGACCATTTCCAAGAAACCGCAACGCCTGCGTCTGATCCACCCGCTGGATCATGACTTCTACAAGACCTGCCGGGATAAGCTGGGTTGGGCCAGCACGCTGGGAGGCATCGCTTGATCGGAGTGGATCCAGACCGGGAAGGTTATGATTTCATCGGCGATGTTCATGGTTGCGCACGGGCGCTCGGGGCACTGCTTCTGAAACTGGGCTATCGCAAGCGCCAGGGGGTGTATCAGCACGACCGGCGGCAGGTGGTTTTTATCGGAGATATTGTGGATCGTGGTCCGCGTATCCGGGAAGCCCTGCACCTGGTGCGCGACATGGTAGATGGCGGACACGCAGCCATCGTCATGGGCAACCATGAATACAATGCGATTGCCTATTGCACCCGGGCCCGCCCCGGCAGTAGTCGCACGTATCTGCGCGACCACGACCCGAGAGCTAAGCGCTTGATCCATGAAACGCTGGAGCAGTTTGACCACTACGGTCTGGAATGGAATGACTTTCTCGACTGGTTCAGAACCATTCCCCTGTTTCTGGAAACAGAACGTTTCCGCGCCGTACATGCCTGCTGGGATCAGACGCTGATCGACCAGTTCCGCGAAAAACACCCGGATGGTTGTATTGATGAAGACTTCCTGCACGCCAGTGTTGTTCGAGACAGCTTCGCCGGACACGTGATGGACCGTCTGCTCAGGGGCACCGACCTGCCGCTGCCGGAAGGACGCAGCATCGAGGGGCGTGACGGTCTGGTGCGGACCTTCTTCCGCACCAAGTTCTGGGCGAATGACCCAGTGACCTATCAGGATGTGGTATTCCAGCCGGATAAACTGCCGGAAGATCTGGCCAGGCAGCGCCTGAATGAGCGCGAACGTGAACTGCTATTGAGCTATCCGCCCGATGAGCGGCCAGTGTTTATCGGCCATTACTGGTTGTCCGGGAAGCCGCGGCCTGTGCGACCCAACGTGGCGTGCCTCGATTATAGCGCTGTGAAGTACGGGAAACTCGTGGCCTACCGCTTCGACGGAGAACGGACGCTGAGTGCGGACCGCTTTGTCTGGGTAGACGTCATCAAGGGCATGCCTGAGCCGTGATCAAGGTCGCGGACCTGCCGCTTGAACAGGACATCGGGCCTTTCTGCCTCTATCTGCGCCAGCGTGGTGTGGATCTGAGGGTGGTGGAAAGCTCCGGTCGTCAGGCGCTGTATGTCAATAATGAAGCGTTGGCGGAGGAAGTCCGGGAGGCGCTGGCGAGATACTTTGACGAGCCCCAACTACAGCAGGAGCTGCAGCGGATTGCCGGCCAGGGGGCTGAGCGTCGCGGGCCGGGCCGTTTGCAGCTGATCTGGCGTCATCTGCCGACTGTATCGCTGCTGCTACTTTCGCTGGCGTTTACCGCGCTGATAACCGGCTTTGGCGCCGGCGCGCTGAGTGATCACTTCCTCATTACACAACGCTATATCCCGGACTTTTTCAGCCTGGGGCAGCGCTGGGGTATTCTGCAGGCCCAGCTCGGGACTCTGGAGGGCTGGTGGCGCTTGTTGGCCCCGGCCTGGGTGCACTGGGGTGCCATGCACTGGGTTTTCAACAGCCTGGCGCTGTGGATTTTTGGACCAGCGCTGGAAAAGCAGCTGGGCGCTGCCCGATTGCTGATGCTCGTGCTGCTTTCTGCCGTAATCAGCAATATCGCCCAGTTCATGATATCCGGGCCGCTTTTCGGTGGCTTTTCGGGTGTGGTTTACGCGCTGGTGGGAGCGCAGATGCTGGGTATGCGTCTGCACCCGGGAGCGACCCAATGGGCGCCACCGGCCATGCTGGGCCTGGCCCTGCTGAGTTTGCTGGTGGGGCTGAGCGGCGTGCTTGAGTTGGCTGGGCTGGCCCTGGCCAATACGGCTCACCTGAGCGGCTTTGTCTGCGGGGTGGCGCTCTATGCCTTACTGGGCAGGCGCTGACTCTGGACGGCAGTCTTCAGACTCGCTAATGTAAACATCCGCTTCATCTTATCGACACTTTTCTGAGAGGTTCCCCAGCTTGGACAAAACCCGCGCTCCGGATTTCGCCACTGCCGCCAAGGCTCTGACACCCGAACTGATATCCCGCTTCCGGCGGGCGCTCGAGCTGGGCAAGTGGCCGGACGGTTCGGTGCTGAGCAAGGATCAGAAAGCGCTTATTCTGGAGTCCCTGATTCTGGCGGAAGCCGAGCAGGGCATCCCTGAGGAAATGCGAACCGGCTATATTGATCGATCGCGCCCCGAGAAAGGCAAGGGGCCAGACGAAGACTCTGGTAGCTCCGACCTGATTCACAAGCAGTAAGCCATGAGTGCCCATCTCACCCTATCCGGCCATTTGAGCAAGATGGCAGTCAGCGCCGATGAGAACGGTCAGGTCAGTTATGAGTTCCGCAGCGACGACAAGCGCTGGCCGATCAGTCACCTGTTGGGTAAAACCCTGAGCCTGGATTTTTCCGGCGAAATTCATTGTCAGGCCTGTGGCCGTGCGACCCGCAAGAGTTTTAACCAGGGCTTCTGCTACCCCTGCTTCACCAAACTGGCCCGTTGTGACACCTGCATCATGTCGCCCGAAAAGTGTCACCTGCAGGAAGGAACCTGCCGCGAGCCCGACTGGGCCGCTTCGCACTGCCAGGTTCCCCATATCGTGTATCTGGCCAACTCCAGTGGGCTCAAGGTGGGAATCACGCGTGAAACCCAGATTCCGACCCGCTGGATTGACCAGGGAGCCAGTCAGGCCCTGCCGTTGTTCCGGGTGCCAGAACGGCGGATTTCCGGCCTGGTGGAAACCACCCTGAAAAACTGGGTGAGTGACCGGACCCACTGGCAGCGACTGCTGAAAGGGGAGCCTGAGCCGCGGGATATGGCTGCGGAAGCCGAAGCGTTGCTGGATCAGGCCGGCGCCGCGCTGGAGGCTTTACAGCAGTCCGAAGGTGACCGTAATGGCCCGCTGATGGAAGTGCTGGCCCCAAGGCCCCGTGAGTTTCGTTACCCGGTTCTGGAATATCCGGCCAAGGTGAAAAGCCTGAACCCGGAAAAGCAGCCCCGGATTGAAGGCACGCTGATGGGCATCAAGGGCCAATATCTGATACTGGATACCGGCTGCCTGAACATCCGCAAATACACTGCCTATTTCGCCATTCTGCAGACCTACTGAGGAAGCCGCCATGAAAGAGCATCAGGCCCTGGTTCACAAGTTGTCTGATTATCAGCCTCCGGCTTTCCTGGTTCCGGAGATTGAGCTGCTGTTCCAACTCTATGATGATGGTGCCAGGGTAACCAGCACCCTGCAGGTGCGCCGGAACCCGGAAGCGCTGTCAAGCCAGCGGCTGGAACTCAACGGGCAGGATGTCCGGCTTGAGCATGTGCGCCTGAACGGGCGTGAGCTGCAGCCCTCGGAGTATCAGGTGGATGACGAGTATCTGGTCATCGATGGCGTTCCGGAAGCTTTTGAACTGAATGTCAGTACCTGGATAAAGCCTCAGGAAAATACCTGTCTGGAAGGTCTTTACCGCTCAGGCGGGCTTTTCTGTACCCAATGTGAAGCGGAAGGTTTTCGCCGGATTACCTACTTTCCTGATCGCCCGGATGTGTTGTCAAAGTTCACAACCACCATTGAAGCCGAGCAGACGGCCTACCCGGTACTGCTGGGTAACGGCAACCCGGTTGCGGAAGGGGCGACGGGCAGTGATCGGCACTGGGCCCGCTGGGAAGACCCGTTTCCCAAACCCTGCTATCTGTTCGCGCTGGTAGCGGGAGATCTGGTCTGGCAGGAAGACCATTTTGAAACCCGCAGTGGCCGGTCGGTGCAGCTGAGAATCTATGTCGAGCCCCAGAACCGGGAAAAGTGCGATCACGCCATGGCCTCCCTGAAGCGCAGCATGCGCTGGGATGAAGAAGTCTATGGCCGGGAATACGACCTGGATATTTTCAACATCGTGGCAGTCGATGACTTCAATATGGGGGCCATGGAAAATAAAGGGCTGAATATCTTCAACTCCGCCTGTGTTCTGGCAAACCCGCGTACCGCCACCGATGCCGCCTACGAGCGCATCGAGGCGATCGTGGCTCACGAGTATTTCCACAACTGGTCCGGCAACCGGGTGACCTGTCGCGACTGGTTCCAGTTGAGCCTGAAGGAAGGCTTCACTGTGTTTCGCGATGCATCCTATACCGCAGACCGCTACGGCGCTGCAGTCAAGCGCATAGATGATGCCACTCTGATGCGTACCGCCCAGTTTGCCGAAGATGCGGGCCCCATGGCCCATCCGGTGCGCCCGGATACCTACATGGAGATTTCCAATTTCTACACCCTCACTGTGTATGAAAAAGGAGCCGAGGTGGTTGGCATGATTCACCGCCTGCTCGGTGCAGAAACTTTTCGCAAAGGCAGCGACCTGTATTTCGAGCGCTTTGATGGCCAGGCCGTAACGACCGATGACTTTGTGGATTGTATGGAGCAGGTGAGCGGGCGCGATCTGACCCAGTTCAAGCGCTGGTATAGCCAGGCCGGCACGCCGCGATTGAAGGTGCGGGACGAGTGGGATGCCGGGGCGGGTACCTACCAGATGCACTTTTCTCAGCATTTGTCGCCGAGCCCCGGACAAACTGAAAAACTGCCGCAGGTCATACCCGTCGAATTTGCGCTGTTTGGAGAAGATGGCCAAGCGCTGCCGCTGAAAAGCACTTTGCTGGAACTTGACGGTGAATCCAGAACTCTCCGCTTTGAGGGCTTGCAGGGCCGGCCGGTTCCTTCTCTGCTGCGTGACTTTTCGGCGCCGGTGAAGCTGGACTACCCCTATACCCGTGAGCAACTGGCCTTTCTGATGCAGAACGATACGGATGGGTTTGCACGCTGGGATGCGACGCAGAACCTGCTAACCCGTCACATCCTTTGTGCGGTTGAACTCAGGCAAGCTGGCAAGGCCGACGACGTCAGCGCCCGGGAGGCGCTGGTGAGCGCCTGGGGGCGTGCGCTCGAAAGCGTAGCGCAAGGGCAGGGTGAGCACGGTCTGACGGCGCGCCTGATCCAGGTGCCTGGCATGGCCTGGCTGAGCGGTCAGTATGAGCAGGTACCGCTGGATGAATTGCTCGCGGCCAGAGAGGAAACCCTGAAGACTCTGGTCACCGGCCATGCAGATCTGCTCTGGGAAGTCCGGCAGACGCTTCATACACAAGAACTTGAAAATCCGGATGATCTCAGCCCGGCGGCTATTGGTCGAAGGGCGCTGAAGAACCAGTGTCTGGCCCTGCTGGCGGGTGCCAATGACTGGCGTGCCCTCGAAGCGGCCAGCGAACAGCAGATGCAAGCCCGGTTGATGACCGAGGAACTGGCCGGGCTGAGTGCGATTCTGCGCTCGCAAGACAGTACACGGGCTGACGAGGCCGTTGCGTTGTTTGAATCCCGCTGGCAGACAGACAGTCTGGTCATGGAGAGCTGGTTCTCGGTGCAGGCTGGCAGCGAAAGTTTCGGGGATCTCGCGAGAATAGCTGTCTTGCTGAAGCACCCCTTGTTTTCCGAGCGCAACCCCAACAAAGTGCGTAGTGTGATCGGTGCCTTCGCCAACCAGAACTGGAAACACTTTCACGCAGGAGATGGCAGTGGTTATGCCTTCCTCAGAGAGTGGGTCGGCCGACTTAACGCCCTGAACCCGCAGATAGCCTCACGTCTTGTGACACCGCTGACCCGCTGGCGCAAATACCCGGGCCCTAGGGGAGCACAGATGAAGCAGCATCTGGAGTCGCTGATCCGTGAGGGCGGACTTTCCCCCGATGTCTATGAGGTCGTATCCAAGAGCCTGAGTGAGTGACTCAGGCGCCTGAATCTTTTTTAAGACAGTCGATTAGACAAGCTTCTGTAATGAACTAAGCTTGTTATCAAGCTTGCGTTACCAGCCAAAAATCCGTTGGGCTCCTGGAGACTTGCGTGTCTCGCCCGGCGCCGTTTTGACTCAGATTCGGGATTGTTCAATGCGACTGATTTCTTCCTCTCGTGCTCTTCTTGTCAGTGCCATTCTGGCCATGACGACCGGTGCCCAGGCGGGCGTCAGTCCTGATCAGGCCGCCCGTCTGGGCAAGGATCTGACCCCCTTCGGTTCTGAAAAAGCGGGCAATGGTAAAGACATCCCGGCCTGGAGCGGAGGCATCACCGAGCCGCCGGCCTCGTACACGACGGAGGGCATGCATCACCCCAACCCGTTTCCGGATGACAAGCCGGTATTGACCATCACGGCCCAGAATGCGGGGCAGTACAAAAAAAACCTCAGTAATGGCGTGCAGGCCATGTTTGAGTCTTATCCCGACTCATTCAACATGCTGGTTTATCCGACGCGTCGAACCCACAGCATGCCGGAATGGGTCTATGAGAATATCAGGAAGAATGCCGTCAATGCGTCGCTGACCAGCGGTGGCAATGGTATTGAAGGGGCCTTCGGTGGTGTGCCTTTCCCGATTCTGCATGGCAACAGTGAAGAAAAGGCCAAGCAAGCCATCTGGAACCACATCACCCGATGGCGGGGCATCTTCGTGAC
>JAUIAZ010000111.1 GCA_030427465.1 Gammaproteobacteria bacterium
GCTCACGGTGGGAAGTTCGCCAGCACAGCACCCACCACCTCAGAGATCACCAGACGCCGCTGCATGGGCCCCAATTCTCCTTTCAGGGATTTACGGCCAACACCACGCCAGACAATTTTTCCTGTCAGTGGGTTAACGATATCCAGCACCAGCGTGCCTTCCCGGTACTCGAGCATTTCAACTTGCGTTTCAGTAGGCGGTTTGCTGACCTGGAACCCGTAATCCCGACGCCAGACAAAGCCCGGTGCATAACCGCCCCGGGCTTCGTACTCACGAACCCCAGTTCGATCTTTCGCTGTCAGACTCATTCTGATCAGAAAATCCGGACGCTCAGTCACCGGCTGATAACCCCTGGCGCCCAATACCGAGTCGATCTCGGTTTTGATCTGAGCCCGGACTTCAGCCGTTCCTGCCTGACGATTTTGCTGATCCCCCCCTTCGGCCGGCGTTTGCCATGAATAACCTTGCAGGGTATCAAAGTTGAACATCCGGGATTCCGAGTCCACTGGGCCACTGGAAACCCGGGTTTCATTGAACCAGGTGGTGCAACCCGAGAGCGCAGCTGTCGCCACGCTGAGTACAAGTATCAGACGTAAGGTTTTAGTCATTTTCATCATTTTCAGGTCAATCAGAACGGTACCCACTCCACGGGGCACGGAAGGCTGTAAAACGGTATCACCTTAACAGAAAACACTCCGCTTGAGACCACACCGATGCAGCTGTACAATAATTAAACATTCCGTAAGGGGGATCCGATAATGGAAATACCCGTCAATCTGGGAAATGTCTATTCTGCGGCTCCGGGCACATCGCAAAGCACTATCAGACCGCAGGCTGGCCTCAGCTTCGAAGAGTCCAACGCTGCCGTTGACCAGGCCGTGCTGCGGACACAGGAAGCACAGGAAAATTCGCAGGCCAGGCAGGAAACCCGGCGCAGCAGCGCCACTGAACTTTACAGTGCGCGCCAGCAGCAAAACTCAGTGGAACTCTACCTTTCCAGCTATGCACAGGCTTCTGGCGGGACATCCAGCTCGGCAAGCTCGACAACACCGCTGACCTACGAGAACCTGCAGTCGGCATCCCGCGCCCAGGCAATCAATGAGGTCACCGGCACCATTGACAACCTGAACCGACCCGCTGAGCCCACACCCTTTGAGGCGCCAGCGGAGTCACCGCAGGGGCTGGCGCCCGAGGTGCAGGCAACGGCTCCCGGCGGCGCTGCGGATCAACTGCAGAGTCGGATCAACAATCTCCTCGGAGACGGGGGTCGTGGTGAAAATCTGCTGGACGTGCTGGCCTGATACACAGCTCCAGCAGCCTTAAAGCTACAGATCGGGCCTTCAATAACCAGGCTCTTCATAACGCTCAGGATGCTGGACAACGATGCGATCCAGTAACCAGTCTGCTATACAGTTACGTTTACCGGGAAACTCTTCCTTTAACTGCGTAGCGTAACTTTCTGCCTTGTAGGCATTATCAGCAGCCGCCCCCATATTCATCAGTGCCAGGTAAAACAGGGCTTCTGCCCGGCTGTCTTCAGAGTAGGATTTGTCCCGGTAAACCTCGCGCATTTTTTCCTGTGTCTCGGTCATTGCCTGGTCACCCTCCGACACGATCGCATCATAGACTTGAGGGTTCACCGTATACTCTGATGCATCACAACCGGAATCAGCCGCTTCTTCCAGATAGTGTTCATAACTTTTCGCCAGGGCCGTCTCAAACTGCTCGCGGTTTTCCATGCGCTGGACAATGGAAGCGCGGTTCACGGTCGTGGCAGCCGAATACAGGCAACCGGTCAGAAACAATCCCAACAGTGCCCCAGTCAGGAATTTCAGCATTACCGACGAAATGTTCTGCAAATCAGAGATCCTTCTTTTCTTGAGTTTTTTCTGCGTCGTAAGAATCAGAAACCCATACCCAAACCGATGCGTACGATCCAGGGATAGTCATAGGGACTGTCTTCCTCATCATGATTGACGTTGTAGAGTGTCAGCGCAAAAAAATCCAGGCGCTCTGACAAAGGCGCATTGAATCCACCCCCAAGGAACACACTGACCGCGCTGTCACTGTCTTTCTCGAGCCGGGCGTCATAGAACTCATAATCCAGATATTCAATCTCAGTGTGAGCAAAGAGCATTCTGGAAAAATGATAACGGCCGAATACACTGCCCCCATAATCGTTGGTCACCAGGTCCTTGCGGTAACGCTCGTCCCGTCGGTGCCGGTAGATCAGCGAACCTCCCGCGGAAAGGCGCGGCGACAAGTAGGTGCCGGCAAGTGGCGAAAACTCAAAATAGCTTACATCTCCGAAGCCAAGGCCGAAAGAGCCGCCAAAAAACGGACCCGGTGATTCCGCAGGGCTCTGCCCCGCAGCTACAGTGCTGGCCAGGATGAGAGCGGCACTCAGGCTCAGATTCCCGCGTAATAGCGGCCCCCGGCGAAGAGAGAAAGGGCGGCGCATCAATTCATACCTTCCTTTGTCGATAGTTCTTGTTGAAGCTTGCCACAGGCAATCTGTTTTTCACCAGCTTTTCATTGAAGCGTCATGAAATCGGTGTAATTATTGAAGCCGCCAGATGCGTCGTCGGCTCCTGAATAACCCATTAAAACAAACCACAAGGGGATACTCATGAAACGAGTACAACGGCGGCGCGGTGTGCTGCTGACCTATGTTCTGACCCTGCTTCTCTCCACCCTTTCGGGTTTCGCCTGCGCGGAAGTCAAAGCGGAAAACAAACCCAACATTCTTGTGCTCTGGGGTGACGATATCGGCACCTGGAATATCAGCCACAACAACCGCGGCATGATGGGGTACAAAACGCCCAACATTGATCGCATCGCCAAGGAAGGGCTTTCCTTCACAGACTATTATGCGCAACAAAGCTGCACCGCAGGTCGCGCCGCCTTTATCGGTGGCTCAGTACCCGTACGCAGCGGCATGACCAAAGTAGGACTTCCTGGAGCCGCTGAAGGCTGGAACGCCAAAGACGTGACCATGGCCACGGTACTCAAGAACGCGGGCTACATGACCGGGCAGTTCGGCAAGAACCACCAGGGTGACCGCGACGAACACCTGCCGACCATGCACGGTTTTGATGAGTTCCTCGGCAACCTCTACCACCTGAATGCGGAAGAGGAGCCCGAACATGAAGATTATCCCGGCGACATGGTGCTGAAGAACGGCAAAACCTTCAAAGAGCAGTTTGGCCCTCGCGGCGTGATGCATGCCTGGGCTGACGGCAAGGGTGGCCAGAAAATTGAAGACACCGGCCCCCTGACCAAAAAGCGCATGGAAACCATTGATGATGAAACCTCCCAACGCGCCATGGAATTTATCCGCGAGCAGCATAAGGCCGGTAAGCCTTGGTTCGTGTGGTGGAACGGGACGCGCATGCACTTCAGAACTCACGTCAAGGAAGAGCATCGTGGCAAATCCGGTCAGGATGAATATTCCGACGGTATGGTAGAGCACGACATGCATGTCGGCATGTTCCTGGCGCTCCTGGATGAACTGGGCATCGCCGATAACACACTCGTGATGTACTCCACTGACAACGGCCCTCACTACAACACCTGGCCAGACGCAGGAACCACGCCGTTCCGCAGTGAGAAAAACTCCAACTGGGAAGGTGCCTATCGCGTGCCAGCCTTCGTCAGATGGCCTGGCAAATTCCCGGCAGACGAAACCCGAAATGGCATTGTGGCGCATGAGGACTGGCTGGTTACCTTTGCCGCAGTGGCCGGGGATACCGACGTAAAAGAGCGTCTGCTGGACGGCACCAGCCTGAACGGTCGTGATTACCGCAACCACCTGGACGGTTATAACCAACTCGACTACCTGACGGGTAAAACAGAAGCTTCTCCGCGCCGGGAATTCTGGTATGTGAATGATGACGGCCAGATCGTCGCAGCGCGCTACGATGACTGGAAAGTGGTTTTTCTGGAAAACCGCGGACAAGCCTTCGGCGTCTGGCGTGAACCCTTCACGGAGTTGCGCGTTCCCCTGCTGTTCAATCTGCGCAGGGACCCATTTGAAAAGGCCCAGCACAACGCCAACGTCTACGAAGACTGGTTCCTGCAACGACCCTACGTCATCGTTCCCATTCAGGCGCTCGCGGCCCAATTCCTGAAATCCATGCAGGATTATCCACCCACTCAGGAGCCGGGCTCTTTCAACCTCAGCAAGATCGAGGAAAAGCTGCGCTCGACCATGGGCACCTATTAATCCTCTCCGCCAGACCATACGGGGCTGCCTGCAGCCCCGTTACAAGGAGTTCATATGAAAGGTTTACTCAACAAAAACCCGGTTCTCGCCGGGCTTTTCCTGCTGTTCTTTTCTGGCTCGCTGCTGGCAACCCCTCTGGCCTCATGGAATGAGGGCGCCTCGAAAAATGCCATCATGGAGTTTGTCAGAAAGGTCACTACGCCAGGGGGTGCGGACTATGTCGACCCCGCAGCACGGGTTGCCGTGTTTGATAACGATGGCACCTTGTGGGGGGAATACCCTGTCTACTTTCAGGTATTCTTCATTATCGACCGGATCAAGCAACTGGCTCCGGAGAATCCTGAGTGGAAAACCCGGGAGCCCTTCGCGTCAGTGCTGAAAGGAGATTTGAAAACGGCCCTGGCAGGCGGGGAAAAAGCACTTCTGGAGATGGTAGCGGCAACACATGCCGGTATGACCACTGATGAGTTCGATGCGCTGGTCTCCGACTGGATTACCACAGCTCGCCACCCGACAACGCAACGGCCTTTCACGGAAATGGTTTACCAACCGATGCTTGAACTGCTCGATTATTTGCGCGAAAACGGTTTCAAAACCTTTATCGTATCCGGTGGGGGTGTCGCTTTCATGCGCCCATGGGCAGAATCCGTCTACGGGATTCCGCCTGAGCAAGTGGTCGGCAGCCGGATCAAAACCGAATTCCAGATGCGCGACGGTCAGCCTGTCATTCTGAGAAAAGGCGAAATTGACTTCATCGATGACAAAGCCGGGAAACCCATCGGTATCCATGTCGGAATCGGCCGCAGGCCAATCATGGCTTTTGGCAATTCAGATGGGGATCTGCAAATGTTGCAATGGACTACCGCTGGCAATTCGGGAGGCTTCGCCGCAATAATCCACCACACAGATGGCGAAAGAGAAGCGGCTTATGACCGTGAATCCCATATCGGTCGCCTGGACAAAGCACTGGACGAGGCAAAAGAAAGAGCGTGGACGCTTGTCGACATGAAAAAAGACTGGAAGGTCATTCACCCCCCGAAGCCCTGATCATACGGGCCTGTTTCATCACGCTGCTTCTGTTCTGCCTGTATCCGCCCTTCGCTCACTCCGGTGAGCAAGGGCCTGTTTATGTTGGTGCGAAAGCCTGTCAGTCTTGTCATACAGAAGCCAGTGCCGACTGGCAAAACAGCCATCACGATCTCGCGATGCAGCCCGCCAACGACCAGACGGTTCTGGGCGATTTTCAGAACCGCAGTTTCCGGTACGGTGAAGTCACCAGCACTTTCTTTAAACGAAATGGCCAATACTGGGTCAGAACCGATGGTGCCGATGGCAAACTCAAGGATTTCCGGATCAGTCACACTTTCGGCGTGCATCCGCTGCAGCAATACCTTATCCGTTTCCCGGATGGTCGTCTGCAAGCATTGGGTATTGCCTGGGACAGCCGCAGCACAGCACAAGGCGGGCAGCGTTGGTTTCACCTGTACCCCGGTGACGAAGTGGACCACACCCACCACCTGCACTGGACTGCCGCTGACCAGAACTGGAACTACATGTGTGCAGAGTGCCATTCGACCCAGTTGCAAAAACAGTATGACGTAAAAACGGACACCTTCGACACACAATACAGTGACGTCGATGTGGCCTGTGAATCCTGTCATGGGGCCGGTTCACAGCATCTGGCCTGGGCCAGTGACCCGGGAGGTTTCACTGGAGATGCGTCAGGCAAGGGGCTGCAGGTCAATCTGAACGAACGCGCGGGCGTAAGCTGGGGCACTCATCCAGAAACAGGCAAACCGCGGCGAAGTAACCCCAGGCAGACATCACAAGAAATAGACACCTGTGCCCGCTGTCATTCCAGACGTGGCATACTCAGCGAAGACTTCATCCCCGGCCACCCCATCGGCAATACCCACCGAATCAACCTGCTGGAAGAGTCCCTCTACCATGCCGATGGTCAGCCAGCAGACGAAACCTATGTCTACGGATCCTTCCTGCAAAGCCGTATGTATCATGAGGGCGTCACCTGCAGCGATTGTCACAACCCGCATTCACTGGCTCTCAGGTTACCCGGTGACCAGGTCTGCGCCCAGTGTCACGCATCAAACGACTATGCGACTCCCGACCATCACTTCCATCCGGTCAGCTCAGAAGGTGCTCGCTGTGCCTCCTGCCATATGCCCGTGACCCGGTTCATGGGGGTGGATGACCGCCACGACCACAGCTTCCGCATACCCCGCCCTGATATTTCCGCAGAAATCGGATCTCCGGATGCCTGTCAGGCCTGTCATACTGAGCAGTCGCACGACTGGGCGGCTCTCGAAATCCGGAAGCGCTACCCGAACCCCCTTCCCGGCTTCCAGGAAACTGCACTGACGATTCATCAGGCGCGTCTGGGAAACCCGGAATCACTGAAGGCTCTGGTGAACCTGCTCAATAGCCAGCAACAACCCGTCATCTTCCGGGCTACAGCAGCCACCCTGCTGGCCCGATTTCCCAGTCAGAAAAGCGTCACCGCCCTTCAGACCGCTTTAAAAGACAAGGCTCCTCTGGTGCGCCGTGGTGCAGTGGAAGCCCTGGCCGGGGTTCCGCCAGAACTGCGGCGAGCGGCCCTGCTGCCCCGGCTGGAAGACCCTGTCAGGGATGTGCGTCTGGCAGCGGCACTGGCTTTATCCACTCCGGACATTGGACAAAAGCTCTCTGGGCCGGAACGGTCGCTTCTGCAGCAGGTATTGGAGGATTATCTGTCCGTACAAGCTCTCAATGCCGACCGCGCGGAGGCCTGGTTCAACCGCGGCGTGGTGCAGGAAAACCGTCAGTTTTATCCGGAATCGGAGGAAGCCTATCGGATGGCTCTGATGCGCGACCCTCACTTTACGCCTGCTTCCATCCACCTTTACAACCTGCTCGCCGGCACGGGAAGGGATTCTGAAGCCGGCAAACTGCTGGACGGGCAAATCGACAAACAACCGGAAGCGGCATCACTGCATCTGGTCAGGGGGCTGATGCAGGTCAGAGAAAAGCACTATGTGAAGGCCGGAAAGTCACTCGAAACCGCGGTGGCACTCGACCCTGACAGCAGTCGGGCCCGATATATCCTGGCAACCCTGCGATTTTCGCAGCAACAGGTCGATACGGGGTTCCACCTGCTGGCAGAGAATCTCATTCGCCATCCTTATGACTATGACAGTCTGTACGCGATGGTCAGCTATGCTCATCAGTACCGGCGTAAAGACCTGTTCCTTGAGTATGAACCCAGGCTACAGGCCTTTAGCGTTCTGCAGTGAAGTTTCGGATGGGGGATTGCGGTTCTGCGCGGCAGTCAGACAAAGCGGGTGAAGCAAATCTCCGGCAAAACCACCGTAGTGGGCAAGCGCCCGCCGGCACACGGTCGGGGACAGGGGGCAGCCCCGCGATGCAGGAATCCCCGCGATTCGCTGGTTGACCTGAGCTTCCAGTCGCGCATCCGAAAAGCGATTGCAGTTGTGGGCCTCGTCCCAGACCCCGTCGACATAATCACGGATGTCGAATGTCTGTCTGAGTTCCCACCGGAATACCGGTTCCCAACGCTTCAGAGACTCGAGAATCTGTAAAGAGCAACTGACCATCTGGCGACCTGACAGGTTAGCCCAAAAGCCTTTCAGAGGGTCACGCTGTTGCCACAGGATACGGTTCCAGAAACGCCAGCCCTGAAAGTTTGCGACCAGGTCGGCGTGCGAGTATACGCCGGTAGTGATCAGGCCGAATTTCCCAGCCTCCTGCTGTTGCCCCCAGATCATGGATTCCTGCAACCCCGCTTCGCCCCTCCAGGTTGGCTCAAAATAACTCCATCCTTCTGCGAAGAAGTGGCCAATCTTGTCGAGGCCAATCAGATGCCCGTCAATCCAGACAGCATCCGTCAAACCCTTCAGGCGCAGGGAGGGGCCATCCAGGTAGCCAAAGTCCTGGTAAACCGAGGTGCCCAGCTCCTGCTGCAAGGTAAAGTCTGCGAGTTCGCTGCGCATCTGCTGATCCAGGCTGTAGCCTTTCAACCCCCAGGAAGCGGTTAACGACTGGAACAGCCCCTTGCGCAGTTCGGTGTAGAGGGTCTGTTCATTACAGGTAGCCCCGGGAACCTGGTCGAAGGCATTGGCCCATTCCAGCAGATTGGCCTTGGCTACCCCTTCCTCCAATCGAAGGTTAACGGCGTCATTGAGTGCCCGGGCAGCATCCGGACGCAGTAGCGTACGCTGCGTAAAACTGTCGACTTCCGCTCCCTGAAGACCGGCAGCAAGAAAAAGCAGAGCGGCCACCAGACACGTCACAATGACTTTGTCACCAAGCATTCAAACAGCCTATCCTGTGATATCTTGAAAACGACCACCCCTTGAAGGGCAGCGACCAGAGTGCCAGACAAGAGCATGACACAGACTGCGGAAACACCGCCACTGACGCTGAAGCGCGTCCTGATCGATACCTATCATGAAAACGTTGCCTACATGCACCGGGATTGTGAACTGTACCGTGCCGAGGGTTTCCAGGCCCTGAGCAAGATACAGGTCGAGTATGACGGCCGGAAGATACTTGCCGTACTGAATGTCGTACAGGATGACACCATTGTCGGCCACCAGGAACTCGGCCTGTCATTGCAGAGCTTTGACCAGCTGGCTGTAGCGGAGGGCAGTGAGGTGCGTGTGAGTCATGCGTCCCCGCCCCACTCCATGAATTATGTGCGCCTGAAAATGGCCGGAGAACGACTGGACCGGGAGCAGGTGAACGGCATCGTCAGTGACATTGTGGCCAACCGTTACTCCAAACCGGAGATCGCGGCATTTCTGGTGTCTTCCGCACAGGTCGGGCTGGACCGGGATGAAGTGCTGTACCTGACCGAAGCCATGGTGAAGTCAGGCAACCAGCTGGACTGGGGAACCCGTCCGGTCGTGGACAAACACTGTATCGGAGGAATTCCGGGCAACCGGACCTCAATGATCGTGGTTCCCATCGTCGCCGCCTATGGCCTGCTCTGCCCAAAAACTTCCAGCAGGGCCATCACCAGCCCGGCTGGGACGGCGGACACCATGGAAGTTCTGGCAAAGGTAAATCTGTCGACACAGCAGCTGCACGACATTGTAAGGCAGGAAAAAGCCTGCCTGGCCTGGGGCGGTACCGCTCACCTGGCACCCGTGGATGACATCCTCATTTCTGTCGAGCGCCCCCTGTCGCTCGACTCCTACGGTCAGATGGTGGCGTCTATCCTCTCCAAGAAAGTCGCCTGCGGATCCAGCCATCTGCTGATCGATATTCCGGTTGGGCCCAGTGCCAAGGTGCATGGTATGCGCGAGGCCATGAAACTGCGCCAGCTTTTTGAGTTCGTGGGTGACCGCATTGGCCTGGAAACGCAGGTTATCATCACCAATGGTGAACAACCCATTGGCCTGGGTATCGGACCGGTGCTCGAGGCAAGGGATGTGATGCGTGTACTTGAGCGACACCCGGATGCCCCCCATGACCTGCGCGAAAAATCCCTGCAACTGGCAGGCCGGATGATCGAATTCTCGCCTGACGTGCGAGGCGGCACCGGCTACGAGATCGCCCGGGACATTCTGGACTCCGGCCGCGCCCACGAAAGAATGCAAGCTCTGATCGAAGCTCAGGGAGCACAGACCTGTCGCTTCTCTCAGGGCAAACTGACCAGCGATGTGCTGTCTGACCGCGCTGGCTATGTGACTGGCATTGATAACCTGATACTGGCCCATGTTGCCCGGTTGGCAGGGGCCCCCATGGACAAGGGG
>JAUIAZ010000503.1 GCA_030427465.1 Gammaproteobacteria bacterium
TTTGCTCAGGGCTTCCAGGGATAAATCGGTAGCTTCTGCTGTGCGTTTCAGATCCCAGTCACGGCAGGCCAAGAGGGCTTTTTCGAAGCCCTCCGTGTGTCGTGTGATAAAGTTTTCATCCAGCGCACCGGAATTGGCCACACTCCGCAGGAGAAAATTGAACAAAGCGGCATCGGAACCCGGTCGCAGGGGCAGATGAAGATCGGCAATGGCACAACTGGCCGTTTCACGCGGGTCAATGACGACAATGCGAGTGCCTAAGCGACGCCTTGCCTGCATCATGCGGTTGTAAAGGATCGGATGTGCCCAGGCCGCATTGGACCCGACCATCAGGATCAGACCCGCTTCTTCCAGATCGTCATAGCAAGTGGGAACGGCATCGGCCCCCAAAGACCGTTTGTAGCTGCTGACTGCGGATGCCATGCACAGGCGACTGTTGGTATCAATCTGTGCATGACCCAAAGCACCTTTCACGAATTTGTTGGCGACATAATAGTCTTCAGTCAGTAGCTGCCCGGAAGCGTACACCGCGACGGCTTCGGGTCCGTGCTGCGCGATAATGGATTTCAGGCGCTCAGCGGCAGTGCTGAGTGCTGTCTCCCAGTTTTGCGCGATACCATCTACCAGCGGATGCAGCAAACGATCATCCTCACAAAGGGAGACCGGCAGATTGCTGCCTTTGACACAAAGCTTGCCGAAGTTGGCCGGATGCGAGCGGGTGCCACTCACGGCGATCAGGCGGTCATCATCCAGGGAGGTGGTGACACCACAACCCACCCCGCAATAGGGGCAGGTCGTTTCTATGCTGGCATCCTTTCGGCTCATACTCAGGCAGCCCCGGCCTTCTGCTTTTCAGCTTTGGTGGAAGCGGCTTTTTGCGCCTTGGGCTTAATGGTTTCCACTTTCTTCTGCTTTTCGTAAAGGAAACGCAGCACCATCTGGCGATAGTGGTTGTACTCCGGATCTTCCGCCAGTTCCAGGCGGTCCCTTGGGCGAGGCAGGGTGACGTCAACGATCTCACCGATGCTGGCAGAGGGGCCATTGGTCATCATCACGATGCGATCCGAGAGAAGAACCGCTTCATCCACATCGTGTGTGATCATGATGACGGTGTTGCCGAGGTCTGCATGAATCTCCATGACGGAATCCTGCAGCTGGGCGCGTGTCAAGGCGTCCAGAGCGCCGAAAGGCTCGTCCATCAGCAGGACTTTTGGCTGCATGGACAGGGCACGGGCAATACCGACCCGTTGCTTCATGCCACCGGATATTTCGCTGGGAAGCTTGTGCGTGGCATGACTCATGTTAACGAGTTCCAGGTTGTGCAGAATCCACTCGCGCATCTCCGCTTTGGATTTCTCACCCTTAAATACCCGTTTTACGGCCAGTTCAACATTCTGATAGCAGGTCAACCACGGAAGCAGACTGTGATGCTGGAACACCACGGCGCGCTCAGGTCCTGGTTCGTTGACTTCACGACCTTCCAGAACGACACCGCCCTGAGTTGCCTGCAAGAGACCGGCAACCAGGTTGAGAACGGTCGATTTGCCGCAACCGGAGTGACCGATGAGGGAAATGAATTCACCCTGTTCTATTTTCAGCGCCACGTCTTTCAGCGCGCAGAAGGGACCCTTGTCGGTATCGAAGGTGATACCCAGGTGCGAAAGTTCCAGATATGCTGACATGATGTGACTCCTTATCTAAGTACTGCGTTCTTGTCCCAGCTGGCACGGCGCTGAATCATCAGCATGGCGCGGTCCAGAAGGAACCCGATGATACCGATCACAAAGACAGCCACCATGATGCGTCCGAGTGAATTGGAGCTGCCATTCTGGAACTCGTCCCAGACAAACTTGCCGAGGCCTGGGTTCTGAGCCAGCATTTCGCAGGCAATCAGTACCATCCAGCCGGTGGCCAGTGACAAGCGCAGACCGGTAAAGATCATTGGCAGAGCCGCCGGTAAAACGATTTTGCGAACATGTGTCAGAGCTGGCAGTC
>JAUIAZ010000112.1 GCA_030427465.1 Gammaproteobacteria bacterium
ATCTTGTCGCTCAAGTCAAAACTTACTGTCATTGACAGTGTCACTGACTCTCTGCATATCTTGCCAACATGCAGCTGTCAGTGCCCACAACAAATTACTTGATTCAGCTTGTTAAAGAACGTCTTCGTTTCCGAAGGAGGCGCGAATTATACACTCGCGAACCTCGCTGTCAACACTTTTTGTTGACCCCCTCGCCTGTCCTGAAAACCACTCGTTTGAATCGCTTCAGTCCCCGATGAAGGCCCGAGGCCGTCATCTGCAAGGGGCGCAAATTATGGCGAGAATCAGACCTGAGCGCAAGCCTTTTTCTCAAAAACTTTTATACTTTTGCTGTGTAGTCTGACATTCGATCAATTCGGGAATTGCTACAGCCCTGTCTTGATGCGGGAAAGCGACCTTCCAGCCTTCGCCCGGGCATCTTCGGTGTCCGAACCCGTGGCCAGGGCCACCCCCATGCGACGCCGACCAGAGACCTCAGGTTTGCCGAAGAGCCGGAAGTCAGTCCCGGCTTCGCTGAGCGCCTCTTCCAAGCCGGAATAGGAGACGCTGCTCGAATTCCCTTCGACCAGGAGTGCGGCAGAAGCGGTAGGGCCAAGCTGACGAATCTGCGGCACAGGCATCCCCAAAAAGGCCCGTACATGAAGAGCGAACTCTGACAAATCCTGGGACCACAGCGTTACCAGCCCGGTATCATGAGGACGCGGAGACACTTCACTGAAGTAGACCTCGTCCCCCTTAATGAACAGCTCTACTCCGAAAAGCCCCCAGCCTCCCAGTGCCGTGGTAATTTCTCGGCCGATTTCCTGGCTGCGCAACAAGGCAGTCTCACTCATGGCATGAGGCTGCCAGCTCTGCCGGTAATCCCCATCTTCCTGCACATGGCCGATCGGGTCACAAAAGCTGACACCATCCCGGTGCTGTATTGTCAGGAGGGTGATTTCGTAGTCAAAGTCGACAAAACCTTCCACGATGACCTTGCCTTCACCAGCTCGCCCACCTTCCTGTGCGTACAGCCAGGCCTTGTCAATATCTGCATCTGATCTGACCAGGCTCTGACCTTTACCGGATGAACTCATGATGGGTTTCACCACGCAGGGCATTCCGATTTCGCTGACGGCTTGCCTGAACTCGTTCGCATCAGCGGCGAAACGATAGGGGGAGGTACGCAAGGACAGCTCTTCTGCCGCCAGTCGCCGGATACCTTCGCGATTCATCGTGAGGTGAGCGGCCCTGGCACTCGGCACCACCCGCTGCCCCTTACGTTCAAGCTCCACCAGCCTGGCCGTTGCTATGGCTTCTATCTCAGGGATGATGAAGTCCGGCTTTTCATGAAGCACCAGTTTCTCAAGACTGTCTCCATCCAGCATGTTGATGACGTGACTTCGATGGGCCACCTGCATGGCCGGCGCGTTTTCGTAACGGTCTACAGCGACCACTTCTACGCCGAGTCGCTGAAGCTCGATTGCAACTTCCTTACCGAGTTCACCACTTCCCAGCAGCATGGCTTTGGTGGCATTACTGCTCAAGGGGGTTCCAAGGACTCTCATTGTCTCTCCATCTTGGTTGTTGGACAGTGGTAATTTGTGCCTGGGAGGATGCTGGCCGGGCGCTCTGTGGCAGTGGCTGACTAGCCGATCAGGGCATCCTGCTCACGTTCGCGGACTTTGCCCAGAACTTCCCGCTTTTGCTCGTCTGAAAAGGTAGTCCACAGCGCGATTTCATCGGCATGACGGTGACAACCGATACAGATGTCGTTGACATCCAGCGCACAGATACTGACGCAGGGTGAGCTGACCTTCGCGGATGGCGGCTTCATAATACCTTTACCTTTTTCACTGGCTTCTTCTTTCAACGGTTCCCTCAAATTTTTTGCTGACTCAGCGCCTGACGATATTTCTGGGCTTTTTGGGCATATAGGCCAGCACTTTTGCGCAACAACTGACGTTCTTCTTTGGTCAGCTCCCGCCGGATCTTGGCCGGACTACCCAGCACCAGCACCCCGTCAGGAATCACCATACCCTCAGGCACCAGCGTCTTGGCTCCAATCAGGCACTCTTTGCCGATAACCGCCCGATTCAGAACCACGCTCTGTATGCCGACCAGACTTCCCTCGCCTATCTCGCAGCCATGCAGCATGGCCTGGTGCCCGATTGTCACGTCCTGTCCGATATTCAGTGTCAAGCCAGGATCCGTATGAAGGACAGCTCCATCCTGAACGTTGGTCCGGGCACCAATCCGGATGGGGCCGTCATCCCCCCGGACAACTGCCCCGAACCAGATACTGCATCCTTCGGCGATAGAAACATCCCCAATCACTGAAGCCGACTCTGCAATAAAGTGATCGCTGCCTTCAACGCTTACCCTTAAATCACCCAACTGATAGATCATGGCATTTCCACCTTTGGCTCAAAATCCAGACGCTGGAATTCCCCGACTTTGTGATCAAAAACGGTTTCAAGAAAATTCATCATCACAACCGAGGACATCCCCCAGATGGTGAAACCCAGATACTCCCAGCGAGGCGCGAGCAAGTGGTAGCCTGGACCGGACAAATCATCAATACGGTCGGGCTCTCCCTTCAGAAAGTAACTTAGGGGTACTTCAAAAATATCCGCTATTTCATTGGGGTCAGGTCGCAGACTGGGTTTATCCGGCACAATGCCCACAAACGGCCGGACCAGAATATTGTATCGCGAAACCACATCATTCAGGCTGCCGACTACTTCAACGCTTTTTGGGTCCAGACCGATTTCTTCTTCCGACTCGCGCAGCGCCGTTACAGTCAGGCTTTCATCCTGGATTTCCTTTTTTCCGCCGGGAAAGGCGACTTGCCCGGCATGTTTGGCAAGATGGTCCGCTCGTCGTGTAAACAAAAGGGATGGATTGGCTGAGGCTGTCACGGGCAGCAAAATGCCAGCCTGAGGGTAAGGCAATTTCAGTTCCCCCGGGCTGTATGCTGTCAGCCGGCTTCTGATAATATCGAGCATCTTTTACAAACTTGGTAGCGTAACAGCCCCAAGATACCATAACCTTTGCGCATCTAACGCACGCCCGGGATTTTTTGATGAATTTTTGCAGTCACTGTGCAGCACCATTAGCCACCGAAATTCCCGACGGAGACAACCGGGAGCGCAAAGTTTGCAGAAGCTGCGGTACGATTCATTACGTGAATCCCAAAATCGTGGCCGGAACTGTCCCTATCCATGAATGCAAGGTATTGCTTTGCCGTCGCGCCATTGAACCCCGTCGGGGTTACTGGACGCTACCAGCCGGCTTCATGGAGTTGAATGAAACCGTTCTTGAGGCTGCCCTGCGGGAAACCCGGGAAGAAGCCGATGCGCAGGCGACAGATCCTGAACTGTATTCCATTATCAACATTCCCTACATCGGGCAAGTACAGATCTTCTATAAGGTAGGCTTGCTTGACGGCAACTTTGGTGTAGGCGAGGAAAGCCTGGAAAGCGCTTTGTTTGACTTGGACAACATCCCCTGGGATGAACTTTCGTTCCGTTCAGTCTCACTGACGCTGAAACAGTTGATCGAGGATGGCCCCGAGCGTGTCACCAAGCCACACGAGTGGACACTTAACCCGCCAGATGGCTGGAAAGGCTAGTTACTGCTGCCCATCGGCACAGCCAGGTGAATGGCATGGTAAGCCGGCTCTTCGTAGGGGTGAGCCGCTATTAATGCTTCCACACAGGCTTCAAGGCGCTCGTCCCTGACCACCAGCTCTACTTTTAGCTCTTCTACCTGCTCCAGCTTCCCCCGCGCCCCGATGAATGGTTGACTACTTTCACCTGGCCGAAACTGTCCGACCCCCCTGGTTTGCCAGCAGCATTCGCCATAATCGCCAATCTGACCACCACCCGCTTTGAATACCGCGCGCTTGACGGATTCAGCATGGTCTTCTGTTACATAAAAGGCCAACAAGTACACGGTCTCCTCCTGTCATTCATTGAAAGCCACCCAGCGAACCTTATCACGGCACAGAAAGCTCCCAACGACCCAAAAGTTATCCACAGGACAGCAAAGTTTTGTTTCGTTTAGTGACAAAACTGACTTCTCCACAGTTTCTGTGGATAAGTCTGGGGAAACTTCTTGGGAAAATGCTCGAACCCCTTCATATTTCTGACATCCCGACAAATTGTATACTTTTTAATCTATCGGTTTTTTCTTTTTATATCAGCAGCTTAGACATTTAAAGCCTTTTTATTCTGACGACGCTTGCCTGCTACTACATACCCGGACCAACCCAGGCGGCTATGTGAATAAATTTAGGCAATTGTTCCTAATCCGAATAAAAAAGACCTTGAAATCTACATCCCGTTCGGCTATCAGGATCTCAAAGACTGTTTTTCGACCAAGCTGATTACAAAACATGAACAGTGTTTACGCTTTGTTACAATCCTAAATCATTCCGTCACATTTTTGTGACATTTAATCGAAGCAGCGTCTTGCGTTTTGGAAAAGACGCAACCATGCCCCCTCCTCCTGATTCAGCTGCTCGGGTGCCCAGCTGAACTGGGAGACTCTGAATACGCGCTCAGGGTGCGGCATCATGATCATGGCTCGCCCGTCCCGGCTCACAAAGCCGGTTGCCCCATGAGGAGAACCATTGGGGTTCCACGGATAGGTCTCTGTTGCTCCGCCGAACGGCGATACATATTGCATAGCAACCTGCTGGCCAGACTGAAGTTTTTCATAGGCTTTATCGGCAAAGATTGCCTGCCCTTCCCCATGGGCAACCGCAATGGGCATGCGTGAGCCGGTCATGCCCTGAAGCCAGGGCGAGTTGTTTGGCAGGATTTCAACTGCCACGGTACGCGCCTCAAACCGGGCAGAGCGGTTATGCGCAAACCGCGGCCACTCTGACGCACCAGGAATCAGGTCTTTAAGCTGAGACAACATCTGACACCCGTTACACACACCCAGGCTCAGCGTATCGCTACGGTGGAAGAAGCGCTGGAAGCTATCGCGGCATTGTGGGTTGAAGAGGATCGACTTAGCCCAGCCACCGCCGGCTCCAAGTACATCGCCATAGGAGAAGCCGCCACAAGCCACCAGAGCATTAAACGCTTCCAGGTTGATCCGGCCACCCAGTACATCACTCATGTGGACATCGACCGACTCGAAGCCGCTGAGATGGAAAGCGGCTGCCATCTCCACCTGGCCATTGACACCCTGCTCCCGGAGAACCGCAATTCTGGGTCTGGCACCGGTGTTCACGTAGGGGGCCGACTGGATGCTATCCGGCTCATAGGTCAGCTCGTACGGCAGGCCCGGGTCATCATCACTGTCAATAAGAGAGAACTCACTGTCAGCACATTCCGGATTATCCCGAAGCCCCTGGATGCGATAGCTGGTCTCTGACCAGATTTTCTGCAGCTCGCCCCGTCCGTATGTCAGTACGACAGCATCTTCATAGCGTACTTCCAGGTATTGTTTGAGCTGTACGCGACCCAGTTGTACCAGACACTCTTCCAGACCAGCATCCCGGAAGCGTCGACTCACTTCCTCCACTGCGTCTTCTGTAATCTGAATCACAGCACCAAGCTCTTCATTGAACAGCTCGCGCGCGAGATGGGTAGGCTCTGCTACCCAGCCACTACAGTCAATGATGGCACCACAACGGCCGGCGAACATCATTTCACACACCGTAGCGAGGGCTCCGCCATCTGATCGGTCATGGTAGCTCATCAGCACACCCTCTTCGTTCAGCTCCTGTATGAGATGAAAGAAGGCCGCAAACTGCTTGGGCGAGTCCAGATCCGGGGCAATGGCACCGACCTTGCCGTATACCTGGGCCAGCGCACTGCCGCCGAGACGGTTCTTACCCTCTGCCAGGTCGATCAGCATGAGTACACTGCCCTCTACCCGCTTCAGTTGGGGTGTCAGCGTCTTGCGGATATCAGTGACAGGCGCAAAACCGCTGATGTTGAGAGTCATCGGGCTGACCATGCTATGCTGCTCGCCCCCGGATTCCCACCGGGTCTGCATGGACATGGAGTCCTTACCCACCGGAATGGCGATACCCAGTGCCGGACACAATTCCATCCCGATGGCCTTCACCGCTTCGAAGAGTGCCTCATCTTCACCAGGATGACCGGCCGCACACATCCAGTTGGCGGAAAGCCGGACATCAGAGAGGCGGCCAACTCTGGCTGCCGCCATATTGGTCAGCGTTTCCCCGACGGACATCCGTGCGGAAGCACCGGCATCAATCAGGGCGAGAGCCGGACGTTCGCCCATTGCCATCACTTCACCCTGATAGCTTTCAAAGCCACTGGCGGTCACGGCGCAGTCTGCCACCGGCACCTGCCAGGGACCCACCATCTGATCTCTGGCTACGAGGCCTGTGATGGAACGATCACCAATGGTGATCAGGAAACTTTTACTGGCTACTGCGGGCAACCGGAGTATTCTCTCCAGCGCGTCACTGAGGTCAATGTCGGTCGAGTTAAAAACTTCTTTGGTAAAACTGGCACGACGGAAACTGCGATGCATCTTTGGTGGTTTGCCGAACAGCACCGACATGGGCAGGTCGACCGGGTCGTTGGCAAAGTAGTCGTCGTGAACGAGCAAGTGCATTTTATCCGTTGCAGTTCCTACGACGGCGTAAGGGCAACGTTCGCGCCGGCATAGCTGGTCAAAGGTCTCCAGAGCCTCCGGTGCAACCGCCAACACATAGCGTTCCTGGGCCTCATTACACCAGATTTCCATGGGCGACATGCCCGGCTCGTCATTAGGAACGTCACGCAGCTCAAACTGTCCGCCACGCCCCCCGTCTTTGACCAGTTCAGGCAAGGCATTGGACAACCCACCAGCACCCACATCATGAACAAACAGGATAGGGTTCTGCCCCCCCATCTGCCAGCAACGGTCTATAACCTCCTGACAACGCCGCTCCATTTCCGGGTTATCGCGCTGTACAGAGGCGAAGTCCAGATCCTCTTGGCTGCTGCCACTGCCAACGGAAGAGGCAGCACCGCCCCCCAGACCAATCAGCATGGCCGGACCACCGAGGACTATCAGGTTGGCGCCGACGGGAATTTCCTTTTTTTCCACATGGTCTTCACGGATATTTCCCATTCCGCCGGCGATCATGACGGGTTTGTGATACCCCCGCCATTCGCGACCACCCGCCCCGCTCGCCTGCAATTCCAGGGTCCGGAAATAACCGCAAAGATTCGGACGACCAAACTCATTGTTAAATGCGGCCGCCCCAAGGGGCCCGTCAATCATGATCTGCAACGGTGAGGCAATGCGCTCAGGCTTGCCGGGGCTGGCTTCCCAGGGTTGCTCAAAACCGGGAATGCGAAGATTGCTTACCGCGAAGCCGGCGAGTCCTGCCTTGGGTTTGCCGCCGACCCCTGTAGCCCCTTCGTCACGAATCTCGCCACCTGCTCCGGTAGCCGCCCCGGCAAAGGGCGAAATGGCGGTGGGGTGGTTGTGAGTTTCCACCTTCATCAGGATATGCACCGGCTCTTCCACGGAGTGGTAGACTGCACTCTTGGGATCCGGGAAGAAACGCCTGGCGGTGGAGCCTTGAATTACCGCCGCGTTATCCCGATAGGCAGACAAAACGCCATCCGGAGATTTCTTGTGGGTATTACGGATCATGGAAAACAGGGACAGGGGCTGTTGTTCCCCCTCGATATCCCAACTGGCATTGAAGATCTTGTGGCGGCAATGCTCTGAATTCGCCTGGGCAAACATCATCAACTCTACGTCTGTCGGGTTGCGGCCCAGTTCCTTGAAGGCGAGGGTCAGATATCTGACTTCGTCGCCGGCCAGCGCCAGCCCCAGATTGCTGTTTGCTTCATCCAGCGCCGCCTGCCCCCGCCCCAGCACATCAATAGTACTCAGGACACGAGGCTGTTCATGGCTGAAAAGCAACTCTGCACCCGCCAGTTCGTGAAAGACTGCCTCAGTCATACGGTCATGAAGCAGCGCCGCAATGGCCTGACGCTGCTCGCCACTCAGACCTTTCGGGCAGCCGATAAAATAGGCAATGCCTCTCTCCATACGTCGCACTTTGGCCAAACCACAATTGTGCGCAATATCTGTTGCCTTTGAGGACCAGGGGGACAAGGTTCCCGGCCTGGGCACCACCAGGAAAAGCACGGCTCCGCTTGAATCCGGGTCAGCGACGGCTTCGGTAGCGCCATCCAGCAGGCCAAGAAGGCGCTGCGTTTCCTCGGCATCCAGTGGCTCTGATATGTCCGTAAAGTAGACAAAGTCAGCGTGCAATGTGCCGATTTCTGGGTTTACCGCCTTGATAAGCTCAAGCAGTCTGGAATGACGGAAAGAAGAAAGTGCGCTCGCACCTTTGAGTTCTAACATGCAGAGTTGGCCTGAATCACTGGGAAGCGTGTTTAAAGAAGCCCGTAATGATACTGAATTTTTTGAAGCGCCTCTAATTTTTTAATGAAATTCCAGCCTTCTGCGTGGCAATGACTATGGGTATCTACAGACTGACAAGTGTCTGGCCTACACTGAGACTTGTTGGGCAGATAGAAATAAGGGGCTTTGAATTTGCGTCGGGATCGGGAAAGGCAGAGGACCGTATGGTTGCTTCTCGCAGCGTGGTTGCTGTCTGCCTGCTCGCAGATGAACGATGTGGAGAAGGTTCAGCAAGAGCGGGTTCTGCATGTTATTACAAGGGCCACTCCGGTCAGTTATTACGTGGAACAGGACGTCGCGGAAGGCTTCGAGTATGAACTGGCAGAGAAATTTTCCCAGGATCTGGGCGTCTCTCTAAGAGTTCGCGTGGCGGAAAGTCTGGATGAACTGATAGAGGTCACGACACAGGGGTATACCAGCCTGGCCCTGGTAGGCATGGATGCGCCAGTAACGGATACGGAGCGCGCCGATCTGAATTATTCACGTCCCTTCCTCAACTTTTCATCAGTAGTTATTTACCGAAAAGGCAAGTCCAGACCAGAAACTGTTGAGGAGCTGCCCGGGCGGCACCTGGTTGTTCCGGAAAGCTCGCCCGCAGTAGCCTATCTGGCGTCACTGCGGGAAGGCCAGCTGACTGAACTGGAGTGGCAGGCCATCGAAGATGCGGAAACGCCGGAACTTCTGGCACTGGTGGATCGGGGGGAAGTTGATCTCGCCATCGTCAGCTCCATTGAGTTCGCCATGTACAACCGCCTGTTCCCTAAACTGAGAAAAGCGTTTGACCTGATTCCGGACCAGTCCGTCAGCTGGGTATTTCCGGGAGGCCCGGATACCTCTCTGCTGGAGGCAGCCAATGCCTTTCTGGAGCGGGCTGAGGCTGACGGCACCCTGCCCTACCTGCGGGAACGCTATTTCGGTCATGTCGAGGATTTTGACTACGTCGGCGCCAGAACCTTTATCCGTCATCTGGGAGACCGCCTGCCCAAGTACCGGGAAGTTTTTGAAGAAGCTGGCGCCAAGCACAGCATTGACTGGCGCCTGCTCGCAGCCATTGGCTATCAGGAGTCGCACTGGCGCCCCTATGCCAGATCACCCACGGGCGTAAGAGGGCTCATGATGCTGACACTGGATACAGCACGCGAGGTGGGTGTCAAGAACCGCCTGGATCCGGTGCAGAGCATCCGCGGTGGCGCGGAGTATTTTGCCCGCGTGCGTGCCCGGCTGCCGGATGAAATCCAGGAGCCTCACCGCAGCTGGATGGCCCTCGCAGCCTACAATGTCGGGTACGGGCACCTGATGGATGCGCGGCGCATCACCGATGGCGAGGGACTGGATCCGAATATCTGGCAAAATGTGAAGAAGCATCTGCCACTGCTTCAGAAGCGTGAGTGGTACAGCCAGACCCGCTATGGCTATGCCAGAGGCTGGGAGCCGGTTCATTATGTCCAGAACATCCGGCGCTATTACGATGTGCTGGTACAGAAAATGCCTCCACTGCAGACAGCCAGCACAGATGAGTTGGCGGATGCCCAGGACGCCAACCTGCCACTTTCCCCGGATCTGCCGGAAGTTCTGAG
>JAUIAZ010000113.1 GCA_030427465.1 Gammaproteobacteria bacterium
GGGTTATACCGTGGTAGACGCCAGCACTGTGGTAGCCACCCACTTGAATCAGGTCATGGGGCAGCACGCCAATGAACTGCTGGGCCACGAAGAAGTGCAACAGTGGCTGGAGCAACTGACCAAGCAGGCGCCCAAACTCGCAGAAGAACTGGTGCCGAATACCGTATCGATCAGTCTGCTGCTGAAAGTGCTGCAGAATCTGCTGAAAGAAGAAGTGCCGATCCGTGATATGCGCAGCATTGCCGAAGCCATCGCCAATATCTCACCGAAAACCCAGGACGCCGGAATTTTGACGGCTAACGTGAGACATGCCCTGAAACGCCTGATCGTGCAGACCATCGTGGGTTCCGAGCCGGATATGCCCGTGATTACGCTGGATCCAGCGCTGGAACAGATTTTGCTGAAGTCTCTGCAGCAGGGTCAAAATGATGGCAGCTCAGAAGAGGCCGGGCTCATTCTGGAGCCGGGCATGATGGACAAGCTGCAACGCTCTCTGGCAGAAGCCGGGCAGCGTCAGGAAATGATGGGCAAGCCGGCCATCTTGCTGGTGAGCCAGGTGCTCCGGGCGCCCCTGTCGAGATTCGTGAGAATGGCGGTCGATCGCATGCACGTACTCTCTTATCAGGAAGTGCCGGAGAACAAGAAGATTACGATCGTATCCACGATCAGTGGATGAGAATGACAGTCAAGTGTGACAGTGCCGCAGCAGATGTGGCTGGAGGTAGAACATGGGGATGAAGCGATACGTGGCGGCAAACATGCAGGCCGCACTGAAGCAGATCCGGGATGAACTGGGCGCCGATGCCAGCATACTGTCGACCCAGAAAGTCGATGGCGGGGTCGAAGTCATCTGCGCCACGGAGGATATGGTGCGTAAACCGCGTCCGAGTGCTCCCCAGGAAACGCGTCCCCAGCAGGCTCCGAGCTTCCAGTCCACCCTGGATGCGGCGGTCGCGCCTGAGCGTCCGCCGGTATCCAGTCTGTCACAGGCTTTGCTGGCGGCCGAAAATGAACGCAGACAGGCTGCCCGTCAGGAGCCGGTCATCTCAGACACCGAGACAGACCGTGTGCTGGCCGAGGCCCGCCGCGAAGAACAGGCGCGCCGCGAACAGGAAGCGCGCCAACGCACGCAGGAACAGGCACAACAGCAGCAGGAAATGTCTGCCATGCGCGAAGAGCTGAAGCAGCTGCGCGACCTGATCCGCGAGTTGCCGCTGAAATCCGCGAGTGCCGCGCCGGTGCAGAGCGCTGCCGAGCCTCAGAAGGCTTCCCCCGTACAGAGCGCTCCGGCTAAAGTCACAGCGGTTTCACAGAAGCGTCGTCATCCTTTTTACAAGCGTCTGCGCCTGATGGGCTTTGGCGGTGAACTGGTACAGAAATGGTTGAGCCAGCTGGCACCTGAAAACAATGATCTGGTGTGGCAGCAGGCACTGGAAACCCTGAGCCGTGATTTACCGGTTGCCGAGCGTGAGCCGCTGGCCGACAAAGGCATCTTCATGATGCTGGGTGCCCCGGGTGCCGGTAAAACCACCACCATTGCCAAGCTGGCCACACGTTATGTCATGCAGTACGGGGCAGAACGCCTGGCCCTGGTCACCACAGACCGCTACCGCCTGGCTGGCTCAAGACAACTGCAGACCCTGGGTCAATTGCTCAAGGTCGATGTGCTGTCCGTGGGCGTGGGGGAAACGCTTGATGATGTCCTGGACAAAGTCGCCGACCGTTCGCTGGTACTGGTAGACACCGCCGGTCTGTCGCCTTCGGACGAAGGCTGGCAGGATCAGCTGGACACGCTGAATTGCGAGCGTCACCGGATCAGCCGCTGCCTGGTCCTGCCAGCCAGCAGTCAGGGCAATGTGCTGAAAGCGAGCCTCAGAGCGTGGGCGCCGCTGGGTCTGGATTTCAGTATCCTGACCAAGCTGGACGAAGCCTGGGCGCTGGGCGAAATCCTGTCAGTGGTCACCCAGGCAGAGTGTCCGGTGGCGTATTTCACCGATGGCCAGCAGATTTCAGCCAACCTGCACCGTGCCTCCCAGCGTAACCTGGTCGGGCGCACTCTGGAAAAATGGCGGGCGGCAGAAGGCGCAAACGAGTCCGGTCAACAAATAACTGGCGATCAGCGTAAAGTTAGACAAGACTTAGTAGTTTAGAGAACCCGGTCAATTCGGAGCAACGCAGTCAATGAGTCATAAACACCCGGTCCAGGTGATCGCTGTAACAGGCGGCAAGGGCGGCGTGGGCAAAAGCAACGTATCCATCAACTTGTCCCTGGCGCTGGCCGAGCTCGGCCGTCGCGTGGTTCTCATGGATGCCGACCTCGGGCTGGCCAATATTGATGTCCTGCTGGGCATCACGTCTGCGCGTAACATCGGCGATGTGCTGGCAGGCGACTGCAGCCTGCGCGATGTACTGGTGGACGGGCCGGGCGGTATCCGCATTGTGCCGGCCTCCTCGGGCACGCAGCACCTGACCCATCTGGGGCCGCTGGAACATGCGGGACTGATTAATGCCTTCAGCGAAATCAGTCAGGATCTCGATGTTCTTATTATCGATACAGCCGCTGGCATCTCCGAGCAGGTGGTCTCTTTTATCCGCGCCGCACAAGAGGTGCTGGTGGTGGTCTGCGATGAGCCCACCTCCATCACCGATGCCTATGCACTGATCAAACTGCTGAACAAACAGTTCGACCTGCTGCGCTTCCGTGTGCTGGCCAATCAGGTGCGCAGTGAGCAGGAAGGGCGTCACCTGTATGGCAAACTCACCAAAGTGACCGACCGTTTCCTGGAAGTTGCCCTGCAGTATGTTGGCAGCATTCCCTTCGATGAGCAGGTACGCAAGGCCGTGCAGCGCCAGCGTGCCGTGTTTGAAGCCTATCCACGATCCCGGGCCGCCATAGCCTTCCGCCAACTGGCCCAGAAAGTCGACAGCTGGCCGCTGCCCAGTGGTCCCCGCGGCAACCTCGAGTTTTTCGTCGAGCGCCTGGTTCAGGCCTGACGGAGCAGCCAACATGTATTCGGAAGCGCGGCAAAACAACACAGATGCCCTTGTCCGACAGCACGCCCCCCTGGTCAAACGCATTGCCTATCACCTGATGGCGCGACTGCCATCGAGTGTGCAGCTTGATGACCTGATCCAGTCGGGCATGATCGGCCTGCTCGAAGCCGCCAGTAAGTACGATGCCTCCAAAGGTGCTTCGTTTGAAACCTATGCCAGCATCCGCATCCGCGGTGCGATGGTCGATGAAATGCGCCGGGGTGACTGGGTTCCGCGGTCCGTGCATCGTGACAGCCGCCGGATCGCCGAAGCCATTCACGCGGTTGAAAAGCGCACCGGGCGCGATGCCACCGACCAGGAAGTGGCGGGAGAGCTGGGCATCAGCCTGGAGGATTATCACGCCAGCCTGCGCGATGCCGCCACAGGTCAGCTCTTCAGCATGGATGAAATGGGGGAAACCCTGGATCGCAGCCTGGGTGCTGAGGGAACTCAGGCTTCGCCGGCAGAAGATGCCGAAAAGACCCGTTTTCTGGAAAACCTGAGTGCGGCCATCGAACAGTTGCCAGAGCGCGAAAAACTGGTGCTGGCACTGTATTACGACGAAGGCCTCAACCTGAAAGAGATTGGTCAGGTACTGGAGGTCAGCGAGTCACGCGTAAGCCAGCTGCACTCCCAGGCAGCGCTTCGCTTGCGCTCCCGACTGGTTGACTGGCAGGCCTGAATCTCTTTTTTTTTCAAAAACTGGATAGTCCACCGCGACCGTCTAGACTTAAGCCGTAGAGCTATGAAATCCATTGATTTCCAACGTCACCTTGGTGGAGGGCACTTTGGACAAGAACATGAAAATCCTCGTTGTCGACGACTTTTCGACCATGAGGCGAATCATAAAGAACCTTCTGCGTGATCTCGGTTTTACGAATACCGACGAAGCCGATGACGGTCAGACGGCCCTGCCGATGCTGAAGTCAGGCAAGTACGATTTTCTGGTCACTGACTGGAACATGCCCGGCATGACCGGCATTGACCTGTTGCGGGCCGTGAGAGCAGACGATGCCCTCAAGACCCTGCCTGTACTCATGGTAACTGCCGAAGCCAAGCGCGACCAGATTGTGGCTGCCGCTCAGGCGGGCGTTAATGGTTATGTCGTCAAACCCTTCACTGCCGCAGTACTGAAAGAGAAGATCGAGAAGATTTTCGAACGAATTGATGGGTGACGGGTAGGCGGGCATGTCTGAATCGGATCAGAACCAGGGCCTGGAACCGGAATTCCAGGAAGAACTGAGCCAGCAGGCGCATAGCCTGGTGGAGCATATCGAGCGCGGGGACTACACCGGCGCGCTGGATATTGTCTCCGAGCTCAACAACACCCGTGACCGGACCCTGTATCTGGAAGTCGGCAAGCTGACGCGTTCCCTGCACGAGGCGATTCGCAACTTCCAGATTGATGTCGGTCAGGATGGCCAGGTTCGCAAAGACCTTTCCGAAATCACCGATGCCTCTGACCGTTTGTCCTATGTGGTCGAGATGACCAACAAGGCGGCCAACAAGACCATGGATCTGGTAGAAGACAGCATGCCAGTGGCCACCTCCATCAAGGATGAAGCCAAAGTTCTGAAAGAAGCGTGGGAACGCCTGCGCCGACGCGAGATGGAACCCGAAGAGTTTCGTCAGTTATACCGCCGGATCGATGTGTTTTTTGACGATCTGACCAAGAACAGTGAACAGGTTTACACCAATCTTTCCAACATTCTCATGGCGCAGGATTATCAGGACCTCACCGGTCAGGTGATTCAGAAAGTGACCCGCCTGGTGAAAGACGTGGAAGATAATCTGGTGAAACTGGTTGTGATGGCCGGGAAGGTGGACAGCATCACCGGAACCCAGCACGACCTTGAGCAGAAAGAAGAAGAGAAAGATGACTCCAAAGGCTTTGGTCCCCAGATGAAAGTTGAAGAGCGGACTGATGTGGTGAGCGGCCAGGATGATGTCGATGACTTGTTGTCCAGCCTGGGTTTCTAAGGAGAAGTGAATGGGATTTGAGCCAGATGAAGAGATCCTTCAGGACTTCCTGGTAGAAGCCGGAGAAATCCTGGAGCTGCTGTCCGAGCAGCTGGTGGAACTGGAGCAGAATCCAGAGGATCGCGACTTACTGAATGCCATTTTCCGGGGCTTCCATACCGTCAAGGGGGGAGCCGGTTTCCTGCAGCTCGACGCGCTGGTGGAATGCTGTCACATCGCTGAAAACGTGTTTGACCGCTTGCGTAACGGGGAAATCTCAGTCAACAGCGAACTGATGGATGTGGTGCTGCAGACCCTGGACAACGTCAATGTGATGTTCGATCAGGTCAAGGCCCGAGAGGAACCTACGCCAGCCAGCCCGGAGCTGCTGGAAATGCTGACCCGTCTGGCCAATGGCGAATCGGTGGGTGGCGGGGAAGAAGCAGCTGCCGAAGAAGCGGTAGCGGAAGCCGAGCCAGAAGCCGCCGCGGAACCCGAGGCCAGTGCCGAAGATCCCGGTGACATCACCGATGCCGAATTTGAAAATCTGCTGGATGCGCTGGATGGGGACGAACCCGCCCCGGCGGCAGCGGAAGCTGCGGCAGACGCCTCAGGTGGGGATGATGAAATCTCGGAAGATGAGTTTGAAGCCCTTCTGGACCAGCTGCACGGTCCCGGTAAATTCAGCGCAGACGATGCCAAACCCCAGGCTGCTGCGCCAGCCCCGGCTGCTGCTGAGAAAGCGGCGGCCGGTGGTGGTGATGAAATCACCGATGATGAATTCGAGTCCCTGCTGGACGAACTGCACGGCAAGGGCAAGTTCAGTGGCGGTGCCGAAGCCGCACCGGCCGCAGCGGCGCCTGCCGCCAAGCCAGAAGCCGCCGCAGGCGGTGATGATCTGATCACGGACAGCGAATTCGAAAACCTGCTCGACGAGTTGCATGGTAAAGGTAAAGGCCCGGCCGCCCCGCCTGCCGGCGCCACTCCGGCCGCTGCCAAACCAGCTGCTGCCAAACCTGAAGCCGCGAAACCCGCTACACCGAAGCCGGCCGCACCTAAGCCGGCCGCACCGAAGCCGGCCGCCAAGCCAGCAGCTGCCGCCCCGGCCGCTGCCAAACCTGCTGCGCCAGCCAAACCGGAAGCGCCCAAGCCGCCGGCCAGAGCCGGCGGTGAACAACAGAACATCGCCACCGAAACCACCGTTCGGGTAGACACCAAACGCCTGGATGACATCATGAATATGGTGGGCGAGTTGGTGCTGGTCAGAAACCGGCTCAAGCGGCTCGGTGAAGAAATAGCGGACGAAAGCATGACCAAGGCCGTGTCCAACCTGGATGTGGTCACCAGCGATCTGCAGTCTGCCGTGATGCAGACACGAATGCAGCCGATCAAGAAAGTCTTCGGCCGCTTCCCGCGCGTGGTGCGTGACCTGGCACGTAACCTCAAGAAGGAAGTCAATCTGGTACTGAAAGGGGAAGAGACTGACCTCGACAAAAACCTCGTCGAAGCGCTCTCGGATCCTCTGGTCCACCTGGTGCGTAACGCAGTGGATCACGGTGTGGAAGCCCCGGACAAGCGCGAAGCCAACGGCAAGCCGCGGGTCGGTCGGGTGGTTCTTTCCGCCGAACAGGAAGGGGATCATATCCTGCTCTCCATCGAAGATGATGGTGGCGGTATGGATCCCGATGTGCTGCGCCAGAAAGCCGTTGAAAAAGGCCTTTACGATCAGGATGCCGCCGAGCGCCTGACCGATAACGAAGCCTTCAACCTGATATTTGCACCGGGATTCTCCACCAAGACCGAGATTTCGGACGTGTCCGGCCGCGGTGTCGGCATGGATGTGGTAAAAACCAAGATCACCCAGCTCAACGGCACCATTGCCATTGACTCGGAGCTGGGTCGTGGCTCCAGTATTGTCATCAAGGTACCGCTGACCCTCGCGATCATGCCGACCCTGATGGTCATGCTCGACGAGCAGGCCTTTGCCTTCCCGCTGGTCAGCGTGGTCGAAATTTTCCATCTGGATCTGACCAAGACCAACATCGTGGATGGCCAGGAGTGCATCGTCGTTCGCGAAAACGTATTCCCGCTGTTCCACATCAAGCGCTGGCTGGTCAAGGGCGTCACCGAAGAGCCCTATACCGACAGTGGTCACGTGGTCATCGTGTCTGTCGGTACCAAACGGGTTGGCTTGGTAGTGGATCAACTGGTCGGCCAGGAAGAAGTGGTGATCAAGCCTCTGGGCCGTATGCTGCATGGCACCCCCGGTATGGCCGGGGCGACCATTACCGGCGATGGCCGTATCGCTCTGATTCTGGACATTCCCAGTCTGCTCGGCCGCTATGCCAAAACCAGCAAGGTATTCGGGCGTCCGCGCCGCCGGCCGGCGGTGACTGCAGGCAGCAAGGAAGAAGCAGCCCGCAGACCCAAGGGTGATCAGGCTGCCAATGGCTGATGATTCTGCAGGAAAGGCAGGAGGAGTGCCTGAAGCATGACGGTGCGAGTGCTCGTTGTTGATGATTCCGGTTTTTTCCGCCGCAGGGTCTGCGAAATCCTGAATGCCACCGGTGACATCAAAGTCATCGCAACAGCCAGTAATGGCCGTGAAGCACTGGATCTGGTGCCCAAACACAAGCCTGATGTCATCACCATGGACTACGAAATGCCGGTCATGGATGGGATTACTGCCGTTCGTCAGATCATGCAGGATTGCCCGACCCCGGTACTGATGTTCTCCTCGCTTACCTACGAAGGAGCCCGGGTCACATTCGATGCCCTCGAAGCCGGTGCCGTCGACTTCCTGCCCAAAAGCTTTGAAGACCTTACCGGTAAGGGCGACAAGATCCAGAAACTGTTGCATGACCGCATTCTGGCGGTCGCGCGCAGCGGCAAGGCCAGAGGCAGCGCTTCGACAGCCACTGCCGCTCCGTCTGCCCCTTCAGAGGCAGCCGCACCCAGTGCAGCGACTCCCCAACCCGCTGCCAGGAAACAACCCGAACCGCAACCGCCTTCCAGGCCCTCGGCACAGCCCGTGCCGTCTCCGGCCCGATCGCCTGCCGCGCCGGGCTCCGCGTCCAGACCGGTTGCCGCCCAGACGCAGCGGAAACCGCTGGCGGCCACGGCACCGGCAGCCAAACAAGCGCCCGCGACCAGCCGCCGGAATGGCAAGCTGGATGTGAACCTGGTGCTGATTGGCACCTCAACGGGTGGTCCGGTGGCTCTGCAGAAAATACTGACGCGCCTGCCAGCGAACTTTCCCGTGCCCATCGTGCTGGTACAGCATATGCCGGCTACTTTTACCCCGGCGTTTGCCGAGCGCCTGAACCGTCTGTGCCAGCTCAATGTCAAACAGATTGAGAACGGCGAAGTCATGAAAGCTGGTTCTGCCTACATTGCACCCGGTGGCAAGCAGACCCTGATCGAACGCAGCGGCCATTCGCCCAAAGCGAGAATCCTGGAAGGTGAGGAACGCCTGCACTACAAACCCTGTGTCGATGTGACCTTCGGATCCGCCGCCAAAATGTTTGCCAGCAAAGTGCTGGGCATCATTCTGACCGGTATGGGGGCCGATGGCCGGGAAGGCTGCCGTCTGCTCAAGCAGGCCGGTGCCACCATCTGGTCCCAGGATGAACAGACCTCCGTGATTTACGGCATGCCCATGGCCGTGGCGCAGGCGGGTCTGACCGATGAAGTTCTGGCCCTTGACGAGTTTGCGCCGAGGTTGGCAGACGGAGTCGGCTGATGGACGTCCTCAGTCTCGTCGGAATCGTCCTTGCCCTTCTGGCCGTCATCGGCGGTAACATCATCGAAGGGGGACACATCAGTTCCCTGCTGAACCTGCCTGCCTTCATGATCGTTTTCGGTGGCACACTCGGTGCCATCATTCTCCAGCACTCCGGCGCCACCCTGGTTCGTGGTCTGAAGCAGACCGCCTGGGTCTTTACCCCGCCCAAACTCAACTACCTTGAAGGCTCCGGCAGCATCATTGAATGGAGTCAGGTAGCCCGCAAGGAAGGCCTGCTGGGCCTGGAAGAAGTGGCGGAAAACCAGGCAGATGACTTCAGTCGCAAAGGCCTGCAGCTGCTGGTGGACGGGGCGGAACCCGAAGCCATCCGCTACGTGCTTGAGCTTGAGATCGGTTCCCGCGAGCAGCGCGAACTGCAGGGAGCCAAGGTTTACGATGCCATGGGCGGCTACGCACCGACACTCGGTATTCTGGGGGCCGTTCTCGGTCTGATTCATGTCATGGGCAACCTGGAAGACCCCTCCAAACTCGGGCCTGGCATAGCCACTGCTTTCGTAGCCACCATCTACGGGGTGGCCTTTGCCAACCTGTTCTTCTTTCCCATGGCCAACAAGATCCGCAGCATCGTGCTGGAGCAGAGCCATTACCGTGAAATGATCGCCGAAGGCATCGTAGCCATTGCCGAAGGCGAAAACCCCCGCACCATCGAACTGCGCCTGCAGAGCTTCCATCAGGGGTAAGCCGCCATGGCCAGACGCAAACGTCAGGAAGAGCACGAAAATCACGAGCGCTGGCTGGTTTCCTATGCCGACTTCATCACTTTGCTGTTTGCCTTCTTTGTGGTCATGTATTCGGTATCCTCCGTCAATGAAGGCAAATACAAAGTGTTGTCTGAAACCCTGGAAGGTGTTTTTCAGGCCACCCAGCGCACGATCAAGCCCATCCAGATCGGGCAGGAAGGGGCCAGCGCGCCGACCAGCGAAGATGTCACCGTTCAGCCTTTCGATAACCCCGACCGCAACCCGGTTGACGGAGGCATTGAAGACGGCAAGGGCGGGGAAGGGCAAGGCGAAGAACAACTCAAGCAGATTGCCGACCAGTTCTATCAGAACCTGTCCGAGCTGATCGACCAGAACCTGGTTACCGTGAATGAAAATGATCAGTGGGTGGAGCTGTCCCTGCGCAACAGCCTGCTGTTTTCCAGCGGAGACGCGGTACCG
>JAUIAZ010000114.1 GCA_030427465.1 Gammaproteobacteria bacterium
TTTTTTGAACAGCTCCAAACTATGCGCGTTGATGACTTTGATTACTCATTGCCGGAATCCCTGATTGCCCGCTACCCGCTGGCGCAACGCAGTGCCAGCCGGCTTCTGATGGTCAAGCAGAACGGACCGGGTCTGATCCACGCCAGCTTCAGGGACCTTCTTCAGGGGCTTGAGGCCGGAGACCTGCTGGTTTTCAACAATACCCGTGTGTTGCCAGCCCGACTGTTCGGGCACAAAGAAAGTGGTGGCAAGGTCGAGATCCTGCTCGAGCGCCTGCTGGATGACCGCCGTTGCCTGGCCCAGGTCAGGGCCAGCAAATCGCCCAAACCGGGCACATTGATTCAACTGGGTGCACAGGATGGGCTCCGGGTCACCGGCCGGCAGGGTTCTTTTTTCGAACTGGTCGCCGATGGCGAAGCCGGTCTGGCCGAACTGCTGGAGCGCCATGGCCATATGCCTTTGCCTCCTTATATTGAGCGGGAAGATGAGGCGCTGGACCAACAGCGTTATCAGACGGTGTATGCCAAAGTGCCCGGTGCCGTGGCCGCGCCCACCGCAGGTCTGCATTTCGACGACGATTTGCTGAGCGCACTTAGAGAGAAGGGGGTGCAAATGGCTGAAGTCACCTTGCATGTGGGCGCAGGCACTTACCAGCCGGTCCGTGTTGAGCGGGTGGAAGACCACGAAATGCATGCCGAGTACCTGGAAGTCAGCGAGGCGGTCTGTGAGCAGGTCAAACAGACAAAAGCCAGCGGCAAGCGCGTGATTGCTGTGGGCACAACAGCGGTTCGTGCCCTGGAAACGGCGGCGGCTGAGGGTGAACTGAAGCCTTACCTGGGGGATACCCGCATCTTCATCTATCCCGGTTACGAATTTCGCGTGATTGATGAGCTGATCACTAACTTTCACCTGCCCAAGTCGACCCTGTTGATGCTGGTTTCGGCATTGGCAGGCTGGCCCACGATTAAAAATGCTTACACAGCAGCGGTGAACGAACAGTACCGCTTCTTCAGCTATGGCGATGCCATGTGGCTGCATCAGCGGGGCAAGTTACAGGAGCAAGGGGATGCGTAACGAATGTCAGATGAGCTTTTCCGTCAGTACCAGCGACGGCGAAGCACGGCGAGGCGAGCTCAGCTTTCCGCGCGGCAAAGTCCAGACGCCGGCGTTCATGCCGGTCGGCACCTATGGCACCGTGAAAGGGCTGTTGCCAGAGCAGGTCAAAAACCTCGGTGCTGAAATCATCCTCGGCAACACCTTTCACCTCTGGTTGCGACCGGGTACCGAGGTCATCAAGGCGCACGGTGATCTGCATGATTTCATGCAGTGGTCTGGCCCCATCCTGACAGACTCCGGTGGTTTTCAGGTCTTCAGCCTCGGTGAGCTGCGCAAAATCAAGGAAGAGGGCGTGACTTTCCAGTCTCCACTGAATGGGGACAAGGTCTTCCTCAGCCCGGAAAAATCCATTGAGATTCAGCGTGATCTGGGCTCCGACATCGTCATGATCTTTGATGAGTGTACCCCGTACCCGGCCACCCCCGACGAAGCCCGCAAATCCATGCAGCTGTCTCTGCGCTGGGCGGCACGCAGTCGCGATGCCCACGGCGATAGCCCTTCAGCCCTGTTCGGGATTGTGCAGGGCGGCATGTATAACGAGCTTCGCGATGAGTCGCTCAAGGCGCTGGTTGAGATTGGTTTTGATGGATACGCAATTGGCGGCCTGTCGGTAGGCGAGCCCAAGGAAGACATGATCCGGGTGCTGGATCATCTGCCCTCGCGTATGCCCGCAGACAAGCCGCGGTACCTTATGGGCGTCGGCAAGCCGGCTGATATTGTAGAGGCAGTGCGCCGCGGCGTGGACATGTTTGACTGCGTCATGCCGACCCGTAATGCCCGAAACGGACATCTGTTTACCAGTCGCGGGGTGCTGAAACTGCGCAACAGCCGATTCCGGCATGACACCCGCCCGCTGGATCCGGAATGTGACTGCTACACCTGTCAGAATTTCAGCCGTGCCTATCTGCATCATCTGGATCGCTGCGGGGAAATGCTGGGCCCCACACTCAATACTATCCATAACCTGCACTACTACCAGACCCTGATGTCCGGATTGCGTCAGGCGATTGAAGAGGGTACATTGTCGGCCTTTGTCGACCACTTCTATGCTGGACAGAGTGCAGGTATCGATTAGCGATCACTGCCGTTTCGGCCATTTTAGTGGTCCAGCCAATTTTCAAGGAATCGTTGGAGCTTTACCCATGAACAAGATCTTAGTGGCCCTGATCGGCCTGATTTCCGCCCCCCTGGCAATGGCGCAGGAAGCCCCCGCACCGGGCGGCGGCAGCGCAATGGCCCAGTTCCTCTTTCTCGGCGGCTTCGTCCTGATTTTCTATTTTCTGGTCTGGCGTCCGCAGAGCAAGCGTGCGAAGGAGCACCGTGAACTGGTCGGTGGCCTTGGTAAAGGGGATGAGGTTATCGTTGCGGGCGGCCTGGCTGGTCGCATCACGCGCATCAAGGATGACTTCATGGTTCTGGAAGTGTCCGATGGCGTTGAAGTGAAAGTTCAGAAGAATTCAGTCACCACTGCTTTGCCGAAAGGAACCCTCAAAGACGTTTGAGGGCGCGCCCTGGAATACCGACCTGATAACGGATTGACCCCATGAACAAAAACCCCCTCTGGAAGACGCTGCTGGTTCTGGCTGCGTTGTTCCTGGGTGGCGTGTACGCCATTCCCAACCTTTACCCTGATGATTACGCTGTACAGATCAGTGGCGCCAGAGGGGCCATTGAGGTCACCGACCGTGAGCTGAGCCGGGCCGAATCGGCCCTTCAGGCAGCCAACATTTCCTACCGCGATGCGGAGCTGGACGATCGCAGCATCACGCTGCGGTTTGACACCAACGAAGATCAGCTGGCTGCACAGCCCCGCATCAAGCAGGCCTTGGGTGATGACTATGTGGTGGCCCTGAACCTGCTGCCAACGACCCCTGAATGGCTGGCCGGCATGGGGGCCAGCCCGATGAAGCTGGGTCTGGACCTTCGCGGCGGCGTGCACTTCCTGCTCGAGGTTGATCTGGCCAAGGCGCTGGAGCAGAACCTCGAAATCGCGGTGGGAGAAATCAAGACCAACCTGCGTGAAGAGCGCATCCGCTACCGTCGGATCAATCATTCTCAGAGTGGCCTGATTACCCTGACTTTCCGTGAGGCCGACGAGCGTGATGCTGCCTATGACCTGGTGCGCAGAGAGTTCGGCGAGTACGAGATCAATACCTTCGACAGTGAAGCGGACGGTTACGGCGTGCGAATGCAGCTCAGTGAAGCCCGTTTACGCGAAATCGAGGACTATGCGGTTTCACAGAACCTCAGTACCCTGCGCAACCGGGTGAACGAGCTGGGCGTGGCCGAGCCTCTGGTGCAACGTCAGGGTCGCGGAAGGATCATTGTCCAGTTGCCGGGTGTTCAGGATACCGCCGCTGCCAAGCGGGTTCTGGGTGCTACCGCCAACCTGGAGTTTCGTCTGGAAGCGACACCGGATGCTTCTTCTGTCAGCACCGAGCAGCACGAGTTCCGTTCCAGTGAGCGCACCGCGATACTGGAAAAAGACATCATCATTACCGGAAGCAGCGTGGCCAATGCGTCCCAGAGCTTCGATGAAAACGGTACGCCACAGGTCAATATCAAGCTGGATGGCAACGGTGGCAAAAAAATGTATCGGGTTACCGTTAACGCGGTGCAGCGACGGATGGCCGTGCTTTTCGTAGAGCATAAGGAGCGTACCCGGTATGTGACGTCTGCGGATGGCCAGCAGGAAATCCGCAAGGACCGCTATGTCGAGAAGGGTATTATCAGCCTGGCAACTATCCAGTCGCCTCTTGGTTCAGACTTCCGTATCACCGGTCTGGATTCAGTGCCGGAAGCCAGTGAGTTGGCGCTTCTGCTGCGTTCGGGTGCGCTGGCTGCGCCGATCTACTTCGTTGAAGAGCGTACCATCGGGCCCAGCCTCGGACAGAAAAACATTGAAGCCGGTATGTTGTCCATGGGCCTGGGTTTTGGTCTGGTCCTGATGTTCATGCTGGTTTATTACCGGGTTTTCGGTATCGTCGCCAATGTGGCCCTGGCCGGGAATGTGGTGATTCTGATTTCCATCATGTCACTACTTTCCGCCACGCTGACTCTTCCGGGTATTGCGGGTATCGTTCTGACGGTCGGTATGGCGGTGGATGCCAACGTGCTGATCTATGAACGTATCCGGGAAGAGTTGCGCAACGGCCTGCCACCTCAGTCCGCCATCCATGCAGGCTATGATCGCGCCTTCGTTTCCATATTCGATGCCAACATCACCACGCTGATCGCAGCAATCATTCTCTTTGCTGTCGGCACGGGGCCGGTCAAAGGCTTTGCTGTCACCCTCTCGATCGGGATTCTGACGTCCATGTTCACGGCGATCATCGTTACCCGGGTACTGGTCAATATGATCTATGGGGGGCGCCGAATCACCACGGTGGCCATTGGTGGTATCAAGGAGTCTGCAGCATGAGTGAGTCAAGGATGTCTGAATCGCCGCTGAGCGAAGACAAAGTCATCAATTTCATGGGGATAGCGAACCCCGCCATGATTCTTTCCATCATTCTGGTGCTCGGATCATTGATCCTGCTCGGAACCAAAGGTCTGGTCCTGGGGCTCGATTTCACCGGCGGTACCGCGGTAGAAGTCGAATATGAGAAGGCTCCGGTGATTCAGGAGGTCCGGGAAACCCTGCAAGCTGCGGGCTATGAGAATGTGGTTGTCCAGAATTTCGGGGCTGATACCAGTATTCTGGTTCGCTTGCAGCGAAGCTTCACCGAGTCTGTCGGCGACGAAATCCTGGTTGCGCTGACCCAGGATGGGGATCAGGTTGAGTTGGTCCGTTCAGAGTTCGTTGGTGCCCAGGTTGGTGAAGAGCTGCGGGAGCAGGGCGGGCTGGGTCTGTTACTGGCACTGGGTATGGTGATGATCTATATCGCCTTTCGATTCCAGTTCAAGTTCGCCGTGGGCGCGGTACTGGCCCTGATCCACGATGTGATTATCACACTGGGCATGTTTTCATTGCTGGGCTGGGAGTTTGATCTGAATGTGCTGGCAGCCATCCTGGCTGTTATTGGTTACTCACTGAATGACACCATTGTTGTCAGTGACCGGATTCGGGAAAATTTCCGAAAGCTGCGTCAGGAGACGCCGGTCAACGTGATCAATGTGGCACTCACGCAAACTCTGTCCCGTACCATGGTGACCGGTATTACCACCCTGCTGGTGCTGCTGGCGCTCGATATCTTTGGCGGTGAAGCCTTGCTGGGCTTCTCCAATGCCCTGATTATCGGGATCATTGTGGGGACTTACTCGTCAATCTACATTGCCAGTGCGGTTTTGCTCAAGATGGGTATCAGCAGTGAAGATCTGATGATTCCCGTGAAGGAAGGTGAGGGGGAAGAGGTCGACGACCGGCCCTGATCTCAAGTCGTTGCGGGGCGGCTCTGCTTTCCGTGACGGCACCTTTCCTTACAGGTGCTCTGCAGACCGCCAAGCTCCGTTCTGGGGCTTGGCGGTTTCTGGTTGGCGCTATTCCGGTTTCATCTGCTTCAGAAGCACCTTCAGCAGTTTTGGGTTACAGCAGATGATTTCATCCGAGCGCTCGCTCAGGGGCGCACCGTTAAACTCGCTGCTTAGCGCACCAGCTTCCCGCGCAATCAGCAGGGCGGCCTGGTTCTCATTCTGGTCGTAGTCACTCAGGACCACCGCATCCAGCCTGCCGGCGGCAACCTGGGCCAGACTTAAAGGTTGACAGTGTACGGTGCGCAGCATAAAGCTGACCCGGTTCAACTCATTGTGAATACGCTGGGTGTGAGCGGCTTCATTGCCGTCATTGATGCTAAGATTCTGGCCGACCACGCCCAGGCTGAGTTCTGTCAGGGGTGAGACCCGCAGGCGACGGCCGTTAAGCGCGGCGCCACGGCCACGGCTGGCGGTGTATTCTTCCTGGCTTTGCGGGGCAATGACCAGCGCATGCTCCGCCTGATTGTCTTTTTTACAGATAACACTCAGGGTCCAGTCGCCGAGGTGGCGAACCATGCCTGTGGGGTTGTTCACTGGCAAGATGTGCCAGCTGTACCCTTTGTCGGCTTTTAGGCTGCCCAGTGGGGCAATGCGATGGGCCGGGTAAGCGCGAGCCAGCGCACGAGACAAATCATCGTAAAAGTTCTGGTTTACCCGCTCAACGATGCGAGCCACTTTCTGTGGGGCGGTGAGCGACAGCTCTTCCCGGTCAAGCATCAGGCGAATCTGTTCACTGCTCGCACGCATGGCGCGCAGCGCGATATTTATCATCGGTTGCATGAGATCTCACACTTTAAAAGAACGAAAGGCCCCTTATTATAAGAGAGCCGAGGATGAATGACTAACCCTGTATGAGCCACAGGAGGGCGGCCTTTGTTGCAAAATATACGTATAGTTCTGGTGCACACGTCTCACCCCGGAAATATCGGGGCGGTGGCCAGGGCCATGAAAAACATGGGGCTGAGCCGCCTGGTGCTGGTTAACCCGGATCATTTCCCCCATCCCAAGGCAACCTTTCGGTCATCGGGGGCGACGGATGTTCTGGAATCGGCCCAGGTTGTGGGGAGCCTTGAGGAGGCCGTCAGAGACTGTCACTGGGTCGTGGGCACCAGTGCCCGTAGCCGTACCTTGCCCTGGCCCATGGTCGAACCCCGCAGTTTTGCGCAACGCGCAGCCACTGAGCTCTCAGGGCAACCCATTGCACTGGTCTTTGGCCGTGAAGAGCACGGGCTGACCAATGATGAGCTGCAGCGCTGTCACCATCACCTGCAAATTCCGGCAAACCCGGAGTATCCTGTCCTGAATGTGGCCATGGCAGTACAGGTTCTCTGTTATGAATTGCGCATGGCCCATCTCGATGCCGGCTTGTCCGGTGGGGCAGAAAAACTGCCCAGCGGCCCGGGTGCGGAAGGGTGGGATGAATTGCCGGCAAGCGCAGAGGACATTGAGCGTTTTATCGCACATCTGGAGGAAACCCTGATCAAGGTCGGGTTCCACGACCCGGACAATCCGCGCCAGCTGATTCCCCGTCTGCGGCGTCTATATCAGCGTAGCGGAATGGATAAAATGGAAATCAATATCATGAGGGGGGCTCTGAAATCGATTCTTAAAGTCCTCCCTGAACAGGAATGATCATGTTTGCCCAATTGAAAGAAGACATCGCCTCAGTATTTCATCGTGACCCGGCCGCCCGAAACACCTGGGACGTGCTTACCTGCTATCCGGGCTTGCATGCTCTGATGCTCCATCGCCTCAGTCACTCCCTGTGGAAACGCGGTTTCAAATGGCTGGCGCGCTGGATGTCCTCACTGGGTCGTTGGTTGACCGGGGTAGAAATCCACCCTGGAGCACGCATCGGTCGCCGCTTCTTTATTGACCACGGAATGGGCGTGGTGATTGGGGAAACTGCGGAGATCGGAGATGACGTCACTCTGTATCAGGGCGTCACCCTGGGGGGAACCAGCTGGAACAAGGGGAAACGCCACCCGACACTTCATAATGGTGTGGTTGTTGGGGCGGGAGCCAAAGTGCTTGGTCCCTTTGAGGTCGGGGAAAATGCCAAGATCGGTTCCAATGCGGTCGTCACCAAGCCTGTGCCAGCCAATGCCACCGTGGTCGGTATCCCCGGACGGGTAATCGTTGCCAAAGACAGTGAGGCCGACCAGCGCCGCAATGCCATGGCGACAAAAATGGGCTTCGATGCCTACGGCCTCAGTGAAGAGATGCCGGATCCCGTTGCCCGTTCCATTCGCGCTTTGCTCGATCATGTCCATGCCGTTGATTCGCGTCTGGAGTCCATGTGCAAGTGCCTGGAAAAGCTGGATGACAACTATCGTAAAGGGGAGGCACTGCCGCCACTGGACGACGAAGCCATGGATTGCCTGAAGGAAAACGGCCGTTCCTGACTTGCATTGAATTCAGGATCCTGCTCATTGATAATGCGCGAATTGTGATCGGTACGATCGGTAACCCTGGTAATCGGACAAGTTCATGCGTCTTACGACCAAAGGTCGCTATGCGGTGACGGCCATGCTGGATCTGGCGCTCTACGGAGGTGAGCATCCGGTCGCGCTGTCTGACATAGCACAGCGACAGGCCATCAGTCAGAGCTATCTGGAACAGCTGTTTTCACGCCTGCGCCGTAAGGGGCTGGTGGCCAGTACCCGCGGTCCGGGTGGGGGATACCGTCTGGTTGGTGACACGGATCAGATTGCGGTTGTGGATATAATTCACGCGGTTGACGAGCCGGTTGATACCACCCAGTGCGCCAATCAGGGAAACTGCGCCCAGGGGCGGCAGTGTCTTACCCATGATCTCTGGGCCGATCTGAATGCCCATATCCACGATTTTCTTAGTCAGGTCACCTTGCAGCAGCTGGTTTCTGATGCTCGTCAGAAAATGGGCACCCGTCTGCAGGTGACTGATACGCTGCTCAGGATTCCCGTTTGAAAACACTTTTTCTCGACTATGCGGCGACCACGCCGGTGGCGCCCGAAGTGGTGACTGCCATGAATGAGTGCATGGGCCTGGACGGCGTTTTCGCCAACCCGGCTTCCCGTTCTCACCGACCAGGCTGGGAGGCAGAGCATCGGGTCGAATTGGCCAGGCAGGATGTCGCTGCCTGCCTGAAGGCTGACCCCAGGGAGATCGTCTGGACTTCAGGGGCGACCGAATCCAACAATCTGGCGCTGAAAGGGGCGGTCGAGGCGCGCGGGGGCGCCCGCTGTCACCTCATCACCTGTGCCACCGAGCACAAGGCGGTTCTGGATGTCATGGCCTGGTTGCAGATGCAAGGGCACGACCTGACTGTCCTGAAGCCTGATTCGAATGGTCTGGTTCAGCCGTCCCGGATCGAGGCAGCCCTGCGGGACAATACACTACTGGTTTCGCTGATGTGGGTGAACAATGAAACCGGCGTGATTCAGCCCATTGACGAGATCGCAAGGCTGACCCGGTCACGCGGAGTCCTTCTGCATGTCGATGCCGCACAGGCCTTTGGGAAGCTGGAAATTGACCTGGCAGAAACCCCGGTGGATCTGCTCTCCGTCAGCGGGCACAAGATATATGGTCCCAAAGGTGTCGGAGCTTTGTTTGTCCGCCGGCAACCGGCGGTCGACATCGTGCAGCAGATTCATGGTGGAGGACACGAGCGTGGCATGCGCTCGGGCACTCTGCCCACCCATCAGCTCGCAGGACTGGCTGCGGCTGCCCGAATCTGCTGTGATCAGCTGGCTGCAGAAAAGCAGTCGCTTTCGGAAAAGCGGGGAGCCTTTCTGGCGGGCCTGTCTGAAGTCGATGGCTGGCAGATCAACGGTGATCCGGTCTGCTCGGTTCCCGGCATCATCAATCTGGCTTTTGAGCGAATCGAGGCTGAGACTGTGATGAGCGCCTTGCCTGAGCTGGCTGTATCCAGTGGATCCGCCTGCAACTCAGAGTCGGTGGCTCCGTCGCATGTGCTGCTGGGTATGGGGCTGCCACCGGCCAGGGCCCTGTCTTCAGTGCGTTTTTCTTTGGGTCGCTACCTGACGCTGGAAGAGGCTGCCGAAGCGGGTCTGAAGGTGGCCAGAGTGTTGAAAACCCTGCGCGGATGATATTACCCAACTGTAGTGTAACTTTACAGGCAACGTGCGTATAATTGCCGCCCTGAGATTTCAATCACATCTGGAGTTTTTTTCATGGCGGTCGAACGTACCCTTTCCATCATCAAACCTGATGCCGTAGCCAAGAACGTGATCGGTGAAATTCTGTCACGCTTCGAGAAAGCCGGTCTGCAAATTGTGGCTGCCAAGATGCTGCACCTGTCCCAGGAGCAGGCTGAAGGATTTTATGCCGAACACAAAGAGCGTCCTTTCTTC
>JAUIAZ010000504.1 GCA_030427465.1 Gammaproteobacteria bacterium
GCAGCTTTCGGGCCAGATCCCGTGCGGCTGTTCTCGCCCGGTTGAGCGAGTCTTCCTCCGCATATTGCAGCACGACAAATTCGTCACCGCCAAAACGGGAAAGACTGACACCTGTCGTCATGGCGGCATTTATTACACGGGCAATCTTGACCAATAGCTGGTCACCCACGCTGTGCCCCAACGAATCATTGATGCGCTTGAAGTTGTCCAGATCAATAAAAAGGAGCGCACTGTAACTACTGTTTTCAGCGACTGCATCGATCACATTCTGTAGCTGGTTTTTGAACAGCTGCCGATTAGGCAGCGAGGTCAGGGGGTCGAAGTAGGCCAGCTTTTCAATTTCCTGTTCAGCCTGCCTTTTTTCGGTGATGTCCCGCGCGATCCAGAGAACATGCTTTTTGCCCGGTTCTTCTGGCAGATAGTGATAAAGCGGACACACCCTGCCCTCGAGCACGCGGGTTTCACCGTTCACTGTATGGGAGTATTCGACCAGCTCCAGTTTCTGGTTCTCAAGAGCCCGTTTCATGGTTTTCATCAGCCGGGGTGCCTCAGCCATAGAAATTAAGCCTTCTATCGGCTTACCCTTGTATAGGGTCACCTGACGACTCAGAACCTCATCGCCCCCCCCATAGACATCAACACAGGTTCCGGTTTCATCCAGAATCAGCCCCAGATCTGGGATGACCTCGATGAAGGCCCGCAGTTTTTCGCTGGAAGTCTGTAGCTGATTGAGCAGAGCCTTTTCCCGTTGAATGGCGTTTTCCCTTTCTATGGCAATGCGTGACAAACCGGTGAAATGATCAATCAGCTTCAGGTCTTCCGGGTCCGGGAGTTTCTTTTCTGCATAGTAGATCGCGAAGGTGCCCAGCACCTCACCCCGGGTGGAGATGATAGGGGTTGACCAGCAGGCAATCAGATCGTGGGGCAGAGCAACCGATTTATAGTTTTCCCACAAGGGGTCGCTTGCGATATCGGAAACGATGACCTGCTCTTTTCTGTAGGCGGCCGTGCCGCAGGAACCGACTTTCTCCCCGATCTCTACACCATCAATCGCCCGGCAGTAGGCTTCCGGCAGGCTGGGAGCAGCGCCATGATGCAGTGAGGTTCCGTCAAGCAGCAGGATTGAACTTTTGGCCGATTGGTAGTTCAGTGCACTTTCAATGGCCCGGCAGATCTGCTCCAGCACTTCGGCCAGAGGGCAGGCGGAAGAGATTTTCTCCGTTATGGCCTGCTGAGCCAACAGGAGGCTTTCAAGGGCAATTGGTTTCACGGACTCTTCACTTTTAACCGCCTTACCTCAAAGGATGCAAGGCAAGGACTCGGAACTCATAAAAGTATAGTACAGAGCCGATGCCGACTTCGACCGTGCTAACCATATTCATTCTCTCGGAAGCGCCGTTGAATAGCGAGAATTTCGTCCCTACAAGAGGCCAGCGCCTCGACGCAGTCAGCATCCCACTTGCTGCCGGCATGAACCCGTAGCTCCTCCAGTGCCTTCTCAAGAGGCCAGGCGTCCTTGTAGGGCCTGCGGCTGGTCAGGGCATCAAACACATCGGCTACCGTCACGATCCGGGATTCGAGTGGAATGGCATCACCTCTGAGTCCGTGCGGATACCCTCCCCCATCAATCTGCTCATGGTGATAGAGGGCAATATTGCGCAGCAGCCCGATCATACTGACTCCTGACAAACCGTGATTTTCTATCAGGACGTCAATAAGTTCCCGGCCGTACTCCGGATGCTTCTGCATTTCTGATTTTTCACCGGCATCCAGACGGCCCGGCTTCAGAAGAATCCGGTCTGGCACTTTTATTTTGCCCAGGTCATGCAAGGGGGCAAACAGATAGATGTGTTCGACATACTCGTCTGTCAGGCCGTAGTCCTCAGCCAGTTTACGGGCAATAAGACGGGAATAGCGGGCCATTCGCTCCAGGTGAAAGCCGGTTTCAGGGTCGCGGCTGTGTGTGAGTTGGATGGCTGAGCGCAC
>JAUIAZ010000505.1 GCA_030427465.1 Gammaproteobacteria bacterium
TCACATCACTGCCCCGCGTGCCCATGGCCACACCGACATCAGCCGCTTTCAGTGCCGGGGCATCATTGACACCGTCTCCGGTAACGGCAACGACTTCCCCACGGGCGCGCAGCCCCTTGACCACCCTTAGCTTATGCTCAGGGGAAACCCGAGCCAGAACAGAACAGCGCGGCAAGGCTTCTTCCAGTTCTGAATCGGACATGGCCTCCAGTTCCGCTCCGGTCAGGCACTGGGCTTTTTCAATTCCCACTTGACCGGCGATATGGGCAGCGGTCAGCGGGTGATCCCCGGTCATCATCAGTACCCGGATGCCAGCAGAACGGGCTGCGGCAATGGCCGGCGCCACTTCGGGACGAGGGGGGTCCCAGAGCAGGACCAGTCCCAGAAACCTCAGACCGGACTCAGCGTCGCCCTCCCCGCTCGCCAGAGCCAGCGCACGAAAGCCTTGCCCGGCATGTTCTTCCAGACGACGATTCCAGTGGGCCCGATCCGCTTCTGACAGCTGACAACGTGGCAGTAGAATATCCGGAGCTCCTTTAAGATAGCTGCGGAGCTGGCCCTGCCTGTCGACGCTAACGCGCATATACTTCCATCGCGAATCAAAAGGTTTTTCAGAAACCCTCGGGTAAGCATCACGCCACTTTACCGGGTCTTCCCCGGCCTCGCGTACATAGGCGTACAGGCCAGTCTCCAAGGGGTCACCGGCTTCTGCCTTGGGGTCGGCATCATTGACCAGAGCCATAGCCATTAACGCTTCTGCCTCATCCGGACTGTCTATCGAGGCCACACGCATCCGGTTCTCGGTCAAAGTACCGGTTTTGTCCGTGGCGATCACGGTCACCGAGCCAAGCGCTTCGACCGCTGTGAGTCGCCTCACCACTGCCTTGCGGGACACCATACGCTCCATCCCCAGCGCCATAGCCAGGGTCAGTACTGCTGGCAGACTTTCCGGAACCGCCGCCACCGCCAGCGCTACCGCAAACAGAAACAAGGTTGAAAAGCTGTCCAATCCCAACAACCCGAGTCCCAGCATCAGAATCCCGGCAGCCAGCACAACCACAACCACAGCGACCTGCCGACCAAACTGATCCAGCTGTTTCTGCAAGGGGGTAACCTGATACTCGACCTCGTTGAGCATATTGGCCAACTTGCCCATATTACTGGACAGGCCGGTCGCAGTGATCTCCACCAGAGCCTGCCCTCTCAACACCAGCGTGCCGGAGAAAACCGCTGCATCCATGGCTTTTTCCACCGGCATAGACTCCCCGCTGAGCACAGATTCATCCAGGCTGAAACTGTTTTCCTGCAAAACCCGGCCATCCGCTGAGACCCGATCCCCAGCCTGCAGTCGCACCACGTCGCCTGGCACCAGATCCTGGCTCGGAATCTGCTGTAGTTCGGCATCGCGGTAAACCCAACTCATCGGCGCAGCCATTGCCTTGAGACGGGCCAGTGCAGCCTCACTCTTGCCTTCCTGCCAGGTTCCCAGAAGTGCATTCAGCAGCAGGATGACCAGTATGGTCAGCCCCTCGAATGGAATGCCATGACTGCCCTCGGCCACCCACATGGCCAGATCGATTGCCAGAGCGATCAACAAGACATAAATCAGGGGGCTGCGGAACTGGGCGGCAAAGCGGAGCAACCAGGACTTACCTTTGCCCTGGGGCAACGCATTGGGCCCTATATCCTGCTTTAACTGCTGTGCAGCCTCAGTACTCAAACCTGACGGCGTGGCAGGCTTATCCGGTAAAGGACGGTTTTCCATACAAAATTCTCAACGGCTATATGTCAGTCAAACACTACCTTGGAGCATAAACATGTCACTCAGGCCTAGGCCTGACTCAGGTCAAGGTGCAGGCATCACGGCGTCATTAAACCACAGTGATTCTGGTAATTTTTTACAGAATCCTCCCTTGGCTTTCGTGAGCATGAAAGTCAGCCGGAGTGTTGTCCTGACAACACCTGGCTGGCGCTGCGGCG
>JAUIAZ010000115.1 GCA_030427465.1 Gammaproteobacteria bacterium
ACCTGCCCGCCAGGGAAAGGGATGCTGAAAGGCGCAGGGAAACCTGGAGTGAGGATCTTCGAAGCCGGTTTGCGGAAGGCCTTTCCCTGCTCGCCAAACCGGATTTTCCGGCGGCCAGGGCTTGCTTCATAGCAATCAACGAAGACTATCCCGAGCAGACTGATGTGCAGGTTCAGCTCTTCCACCTGCACAAATACCACCTGCATACAGAGGGTGGCCGGCTATGGTGCCGTCAGATCATCGCTTCTTTGCTGAAACAACGGGAAGGGCAGCAGGCCCTTGAGCTCATGCAGGAGTATCTGCGCTGCGGAGGCAAGCCGCTTTCGCTGGATGCGGCCATTTATGAAGCCGGTATACAATCGGCCTTGCGCGAAGAGCAATTACCGGATGCCGAATTCCTGTGCCAGACACTCATGAGCCAGAAAGCGCTGGACAAAGAGCACGTACACGTACTGACAGGCGCCTTGCCAAGGCTCATAGAGAAGCTTCAGATTGCAGAGCAGACCCTGAAGATCAGCCAGTACGAACGTTGGCTAGCCACCAACCCCTGAAGCATCGGGAAAACCAAAATCTGCGCTGGGGCTCGGTAGCACGCCAGACTCCTGTAGCACTTTCAAACGCTCGGGAATTTCCTGCACCAGACGGTGGTGAGCATACTGTTTCTGAATATGCTTCAGGTAAGCCCTGGCTTTATCCGGCTTCTGCAGGCCATTGGCCAGGGTAGTAGCAGTAAGCATCAGGCACTCTACGGTTCTCGGCAGCCCAGGCATGCGCTTCTCAAGATCGTGCAGAAGTTTCAGTACCAGCCTGTACTCCCCCTGGAAATAAAGGCTCCGGGCTGAACGGTAAAGCAGCTCACTTTCACGGATCTCAAACTCTTCCGATGCCAGTAGTCGCTCCCTGAGGTACTCGACCAGTTCGGTCTTTCTGGACACATCGGCCAGAAGCATCTCGACGATCTGTACCCGAAACCGGTCCAACTGGGCCAGGTTCTGTTTCTCTTTCGCCACCAGAAACAGCCGGTTCAGGGCATTTCTGTCTTTTGCGTTTTTCTGGAGCACTTTCTTGAGAATGGATTCCGCCGATTCCAGATTGCCCTCCTTGAGCGCCATATCGAGCCGGATCATCAGGCCCTTGCTGACCCCGCTGGCAGCCAGACTCGGCGTCTCACCCACCCGTCTTTCGCTGTGCGGCAAACTGTCCGAAGTCAACTGCTCGAGAATCTGCGCCCGATATTGCAGGGCCACATAGCCGATCAGGTGGGCCCCCACAAGCAGTCCATAGGCCGTGAAAAATGCCGCCAGAGACCCGGCAAACCAGGCGGGCGCAACTATAAGTACCAGGCTTCCGATGACCCAGAACCCCCAGACCCAGACCGTCAGATACCACCACAGCAGCCAGTAAACCGTGCCCAATGCGCTGATGGTGTGTGCGATGGCTCCGGGCCCGATGGCCAGATCCAGCGAATCTTTCTGCGTGAGAACCAGCAAACTGGCCAGCGCCGGTAACAACAGCAGAGGGACCAACCCGAGAGCCAGACTTGAATCCAGCCAGATCACACAGGCAGCGGTAAGTATGAACAAAGGCGCAAGCAAAACCAGCAAACGGATCATGAGCCGCATTCTTGCCGAGTCAAACAGGTCACCAAAGCGATCATGATTCACCCGGCCGCGGGATACGTGCCAGAGAATACTGGTAATGCCGGGCAAGGCAATCAGCAAGGCGACCCCAACCGCGACCCAGGGCAAGCCCAGCCAACCCAGGCCAAGACCCGACAGGCCGGCCACCAGCATGAATGCCCAGGTGGACCGGCGCTGCCAGGGGCGCAGGAAAAAGAGCCCCAGCCGTTGCCAGAAAGGCTCCACTTCCGATAACGATTCCACATGAGACAGAACATGTCCGCATCGGGAGCAACGGTCACCCGTTTCCTGAGGCTCTACACAGGCACTGCAAAAGCGGTAAGCGCACTGACGGCAAATGGAATGCGCCTCAGCGGAGGGGTGATAATGACAGAACGCCTTGACTTCCTGCCCTTCGGTTTCGGCCATGACTAGCGGCTTTCCCTGGACTTCATCAGCCAGTGCTCCCACTGTAAGGATGGGTTGAGGTTGCGCTTCTCACGATGGTTTCTCGCAATTTCCATCAATCGCTGGTAACTGCCGATAACATTCTGACCGGTACCCTCATCCCGGGTAGCCCGCTGGTGAATCTCGGCAATCAGGGTAGTTAACAGTTCGTCTGTGTCCCGGTTCGACCAGAGATCCGCGATCGAGAAAAGATCCGCCTTCCCCGACAGATAGCTTTCCCATTCACCGATGATCTCGTCGTAGGCAGAGTGATTCCCCTCCTCCCCCAGATACTCCAGCACACGCAGTGGTGCACCAAAGCTCACCTGCCAGGCTTTCTCGAAACCGGGAAGTCCGGCCTCACGGGCCGTACCGCTCTGCAGTTGGCTTAACCACTCCCTCACCACAGCGGCTCCAGGAGACCCAACCGGAAACTGGGCGCAGCGGCTTCGGATGGTCGGCAACAGGCTGGCCGGCCGGTGACTCAGAAGTATGAGATATGTGGTTGCTGCCGGCTCTTCCAGGGTTTTCAGCAGCGCATTGGCCGCGTTCAGATTCATTTCTTCGGCCGGATTAATGATCAGCACCCGCCTTTGCGCAATCTGGGGCCGGGCGTAGACAAACTCTGACAGACGACGGATCTGGTCAATCTTGATCGGCTTGCCCGCTTCTTCAGGCTCCACCGTCAGGCTATCCGGGTGAGCCCCCCCCTGGCTGAGGAGGCAGCTTTTGCACTCACCGCAAGCGTTCAGCACCTTGGGATTCTGACACAGCAGAATCTGCCTCAGTTGTTCTGCCAGCTGACGCTTGCCCAGATGGCGCGGGCCGCTCAGTAAAAGGGCCGACGGCAGGTGATCCTGGGTTGCCTGCTCACCCAGTTGCCGGAGAACCGGCAGCAACCACGGCCACTCCTCCACCGGTGGCAACCCGGACACCGGAGGTAATCCGGACGGTGGCGACACCCTGGCATTTGACGCGTCAGAACTCTGAGGCAAGGATCAGTCCTTCTGGAATAAGCTAGCGCCTCAGGCGTTTGAGACGCAGGGATTTAATTCGGCGTTCCAGCGCTCGACGCTTCTCAGATACGTCTTCGCCGGCCGATGACCTAGAATACGTGAGCGCCTGATATTCTTCCAGCACCGCTTTCAGCCCTTCCCTGCCACTGGCCAGACGCGGAGTCGCGTAGCTCAGCAGTTCGGCAGGGGTCAGACTGCCCGGCGGTACCGGAATACCAGCCCGGCGCAGCTTGCGCTCAAGGATCCACTGAGGCCTGAGCGCTACCGGCGGGCGTCGCCGCCAGGTTTTACCGTACAACAGGGCGCCGGCGAAAAGTACCAGTATTCCGACAGCCAACACCCCTAGAAGCCCCAGTATTCTTTTCCATTTATTTTCGCCAAACCAGCGTGAGAACAGGTTGCTCTGACGATTCTGATCATAGAGCACAACCGTGTCGTGCCAAAGATAATTCATATATTCCAGCTGGTTACGTAACCAGGCCACGGTTGAATAATTGCTCAGCCGAGCCAGTGACAGAGGCTCGTTTTCAAGAAATGCGGCGTCGTCCGCCAGTGCGGCCCGAAGACCTGACTCTATCCTTTGCGGTGCTACCGCGCCGGTCGGATCAATTCTTAGCCAACCTCTACCCTCTACCCAGGCCTCTACCCAGGCATGCGCATCATACTGGAAGACCGCCCAGAAATTGCCGGAGCTGTTGTACTCTCCCCCCATGTAACCGGTGACCACTCTGGCAGGAATGCCCGCAGCCCTCAGGGCAAAGGTCATTGCCCCCGCGTAGTGCTCACAGAAACCCTGACGCGTCTCAAACAGGAACTGGTCAATAGTGTGCTCACCCGGTAGCAGGGGGGGCTTGAGGGTGTAAAAGAAAGGCTGCTCCCGGAACAGGCTTAACCAGGCCTGAATATAAGATTCGTCGTCGGCATGCCTGGCTCGCAGCTCTTGCACCAGCGCCCGGGTTTGTGGATTGACGCCCTCTGGCAGACGGGTCAGCCGCCACTGCCCCGGGTCTTCTTCTGGCCACTCGCCCTGCACCATCCTGTAGCGAGTCAGAGACTCCTGAGAATCCCGGAACAACAAGGTCCCATCAACACTGAGGCGGGGAGATTCATCCACCATCACGTAGTTTTTCAGGGTAAAGCCCCAGACCTGATTGTGCGGCTCCATCGCCACCTCATAATCCCAGCTTCCCTGAGGGCCTGGCGGCAAGGGAGCCCCTGTACGGTATAGCCCGATCTCCCGACCGGATTGCAAGCCACTCCGGTACCAGGTTCTGCCATCAAAGCCATCCAGGAGTATGGCGCGCCAATACAACTCACTTTTGGGCGGCGGCGAACCATTGAATACCACCCGAAAGGCGCGCGAGGACAAGCCAGCCAGATCAGATATCATGCCGGGCGTCATTTTTTCACTCAGACCGGTGAAGGCGCTGTTAGATTTCAGCGGCATCGCCCAGAGTGGCCCTACTCTGGGGAATACCACATAAATAAAGATCAGCAACGGGATAGCCCAGCCCAGAATCCGGGCTCCCGCAGAAAACCGCTTCAGCCAGCCCGCGGACCCAGGTTCTGCGTCCTGTAGTGCCAGCAAGGCCGCCAGGGGCAAAACAATCGACACAAGAACCAGTGACACTTCCAGCAGACTCTGCCCGTACAAAAACACCAGAATGATCAGAAACAGGCTAAGGACAGCAAAGACAAAGGCATCCCGATACGACTTCAGCTCCAGCAATTTGAGACTGTAGGTCAACAGGAAAAAAGCGATGGCGGCTTCCACTGTGAAGTTCAACCCATTAGACACGCCAAATATCGCGACCAGAGCAACAGCCAGTGAATTTTTGACACCGTTCGAAAGCAGATCCCGCTCCCCGGAGCGCAAGCGCCAGAAGCGCCAACTCAACAAGACAAAACACAGGATGGTCAGCCACACCGGCACTCGCATGGCATGTAGCAGCAGGGTGGCGCCCTGGGTAATCAACAATAACTTGATAACACCCTGACTTGGGAAAGTATCTGCCGGACTCAGTGTAAAATTACGCCGGAACATCTAGCGCCCCTCATACTGGGCCAGTGAAAGCAGGCATCGCCTGAGCTGCGCCTCACCCGCGTCAGGGCCATATTCGGTCTGCTCAATACGTAAACCAAAAGGCTTGTGCTGATTGTAAAGCGCCAACAGGGCCTCACACATGGCAGATAACTTTCGCTCCGTTTCCAGGTGGGCCCAGGCTGAGGCGTCTACCCATTCCGGCTTGGCAGAGCTGACTTCAAAATCCCGAACCACCCTGGCCCCGGTCTGAGCGAACTTTTTCCAGACGATACGTCGCACCGACTCGCCTTTCTGATACTCCCGGAGCCCGGCGAAATCTCCCTCGGAGGCATGTTTACGTCTCTGATCCTGATCTCCTCCCTCTTGGGTGTCAGCGTCCAGGGGTTCCGCATGCACTGGTTCAGGATAGACCCAGGCCCGGACAGACAGGTCTGGTCGACTCCAGACTGTAACCAGACCCAAAGGCCAGGATGTCGCCACCAGCAAGCGTCCGGGTTCAAGCGCTCCGCGCCTCTTCGCAGGCAAACGTACGGTAATATCGCGACTTTGCCCCTTGTCAAGATTGAAACGGGCATACCGGTCCGGCAACCAGCCCACCAGTATCCCTTTTCGCTCCCGGTCTCCTGCATGAACCCGAAGAATGACGGTAATCCAGTCACCCGGAAAGGCCGATTCAGCCCGATCGAACTCAAGAGTCAGCCCAGCCAGATTTTTGTAGGACTGAAAAATGTGCAGCAAGCACATGGCAATCAAAAGATAGGCTGACGCACTGATCATGGCGTTCTGATAATTAATGCCGGTAATCAGCACAACCAGCGTCAACAGGCCAAACACAACCCCCCAGCGGTTTGGAAAAACAAACAGGGAACGGTTGTCCAGTGTTCGCCTTTCCGACGCCGGCACCCGCTTCTTAAGCCAGTTTTCCTCAATCTGTTGCAACTTCTTACGCAGTGTCACCATTTCAACATTCCGTAACTGGTATCAGATCACGTTTTATTCCATAGTAGCCTAGTTGCTCTTTGTTTTTTCCCGCCAGAGGATTAGCATCAGCGATACTACTCAAATTATCGACAAAGGAGTCTGACAATGACCCGTCTGATATTGGTGTCAGCGTTAAGCGCGCTGTCGATCGGCCACGCACACGCTGAAATTCAGTCCATGTCCAGTGGAGAGATGACTGAAACCTACGTGAAAGACTCCACCATCATTGTAACGCCAGCCAAAAAGGCAGAGACCAAACGGCAGGTGGTAACCTACACCATCACGCCGGGTGAGCCTGTCAAAACAGATTCAGAGCTTGAGGCTGAAAGAGCCCAGCAGCAACTGCAGAATGTGACTGCAGTGGAAGAGGCCAATCGTGCGGCATTCGAGGTAGATGACAAGTTTGCCCAGATTCCGGCTCCCCAGGTCGAGTTTCCGGATCTGGTGCCCCGGGAAATTCCTTACGGCATACAGATTCCGGAAGGCCCCTACACGGCCGCTGACCTGATCGGCCAAACCAACGGACTCGAATCACTGCCCTTCGGCCCTGAACTGAACACCAGCTTTGATGGTCAGCAGTACACCATCACGATTGGTAATATCCCCGGGTATGACCCGGTTAACCTGCCTCAAAGTTATCAGGGCCAGATGCTGGAACTTCAGCCCAGAGACAGTGGCGGCTTTGACATCATTCTGACGCCTCCGCCCCAGTAAACACTAATAAGGCTGGCGACCGCAGTGGCCCTCACTCTGGGGTGCTGCGAAAACCAAAAAAGCGCCTCCAGGGCGCTTTTTTGGTTTGGGCTGCCAACCACAGGGTCAGTTGGCTGGACCGAATCGACCTGAGGCAGCAAACAAACTGAGCGGCTTTACTTGCCCCTGATCTGAACTCAGAAGTACTTCACCGGCGTCAGACCAAAATCACCAGTCTGACCAGGAATGTTGAAAGTCGTTCCGGCCCCCAGTGCATCGTTCAGAATCAACACACCCTGATTGGTGATGAACACTTGATCCTTGATGTTGACGGTATTGTCATCGATGCCGATCTCAAGAGGAGAAAAGCCGGTTCCCATCCCGACATTGGGCTGGAACGAAAACATGGCAGCTCCGCGGTCGATGGTGCCATCGTTATCCGTATCAACACCACCAATTCTGAGCGGGAAAATAGTAAACAGCGCATCCAAAGCCGAACCGGTTGAAGGCACGCCGAACATCTGACCTGAGAAGGTCAGTTGCTGATCCGTTGCAACCGCGCCGTCCGTCGAGGTCTGCCCGGGAAGCACAATTTCCTGGGGACTGCCATCAGAGGGCGTATAGACGATTGCATCAAAGGTGACCTGGCCGCTCATCTCAACAACTGGTGCAGCCTGCCCGTAAAACTCGCCCATGACTTCTTCGTCAAGTGCCTGGAGTTCTGCGTTTACCTGTCCACAAGCCAGAATGGTGCAAAGCGCTAATGTGCTTTTTGAATACTTCATGATATCTCCCCCATTTTGGCTCATGTAAAGATGCACTCCTTGTTGAAACGAATCACTCACACATCAGTAACTGATGATACGTGCAGAAACATTCGGTATCAGTGATTCGCCTCACAAAGCCGTCACTTGTCTCAGAGGCCGTTACCCCGGACAACCAGCTCCAATCCATCCAGGTTAACGCCCAGAATTTCTTGCCCGCCCATGCTGGACAACTGCTGGCCAGTCACTGTGCCGACACCGCCAATATCTGCGAGGTTGATGTCTTCCACGAAGAAGCCCATGTCACCTACGCGCAGGTTCAGGTTAGAGTTGCTGAAGGTAATCCCGATGCCGCCATCCCCTTCTGATACCGCACCACCATTGGCAAGCACGTTGGCCAGATCGGCTGTCGCATCGATTGTCACATCCAGATGACCGGCAACCGCGATATCACGGTTAATAGAACCCCCGATCACCGGAGTAGCGTTGCCATAATTCACATTGGCACCGGTGTTGCTATCCTGATTCCAGCCGCCTTCGATATCAACGAGCCACTTGGTGGCTTCGATGGTGACCCCTGCATTGCTCCAGTCCACACCGTAATAGTCTTCAGTAGCCGCATCGACGCCACTCAGACTACCGATGCCCACTTCTATGACCAGGCCGCTTTGACCGCTGACGCCGGAAAGCGCCTCATCACTCATGCTCTGCATCTCTGCCTGAGCCACCATGGGTATCAATGCAGCTGCCAATAATATTCTGTTTTTCATTGTTCGTAGCTCCCTGTTTTGCCTTCTCTCAAGTCATAAGTAAAGTCTGGGTTTTTCGGGTACTGGTTTAAGGCTCTCCGGCCTTTTCCCCTGATTAGGAAGACTAATGAAACGTTTTGTAACAATCCGTGAAGCAGGCCACGCTTGGATATATTTTCAGACAAACGAAAAAGGCGACCCCGGAGGGTCGCCTTCTTCTGTCTGTTTACAAACCGCGTCAGACGCGGCTCACAAGCGGACTAACCGGGCAGGTCTTACAGACCGTTACCACGAATAACCAGCTCAAGACCATCGATGTTCATACCGATGATTTCGATGCCACCGAAGCTGCTGGTCTGTTGTGCAGTAACGATACCAGCACCGCCCGCGTTGGCCAGGTCATACTCTTCTACGAATACGCCCATGTCGCCAACTTTGAAGTTGATGTCGGAGTTGGCGAAAGTGATACCGATACCGCCGTCGCCTTCAGCAACTGCACCACCGTTGGCCAGAACGTTGGCCAGGTCAGCAGTCGCATCGATAGTCATGTCAACCGCACCAGCGATTGCGATGTCCTTGGCGATGAAACCAGCCAGGGCAGGAACCGGGTTACCAGCAGGCGTGTTAACACCTGAGTTGCTGTCCTGATCCCAACCACCTTCGATGTCAACGATCCACTTGAATGCATCGATGGTGATACCAGCACCGCTCCAGTCTACGCCGTAGAAGTCGCCAGTCGCAGCGTCAACACCAGCGATAGAACCGAAACCAGCTTCGATAACCAGACCGCTCTGACCCGTTACGTCAGCCAGTACAGAATCGTCGATAGACTTCAGCTCAGCTTGAGCGGCGAAAGGAACAGCAACCGCTGCAACCAACAATACTTTCTTCAGGCCTTTCATACTACTTCTCCTAAAACAACTTTGTTTGTCTGAGTTAAACACCCTTTCAAGGTCATCCCTGTGAAGGTGACTGACATCGGTGGTCTGTGTCTCCAGACTTGCTTTCCCTTATGTCATGGATGAAGTTTAAGCAGCTGCCCCCCGGCTTTCTGTGACTCAAAACACACACACTTACCTTTTGTTACAGACTGTTAAGCAGTGCACATATTAACCAGACTGGATCCGCTTTTTCGGGCCACACACAAACGAAAAAGGCGACCCCGGAGGGTCGCCTTCTTCTGTCTGTTTACAAACCGCGTCAGACGCGGCTTATAAGCGGACTAACCGGGCAGGTCTTACAGACCGTTACCACGGATAACCAGCTCAAGACCATCGATGTTCATACCGATGATTTCGATACCACCGTAGCTGCTAACCTGCTGAGCAGCAACGATACCAGCACCACCAGCGTTGGCCAGGTCATACTCTTCTACGAATACGCCCATGTCGCCAACTTTGAAGTTGATGTTGGAGTTTGCGAAGGTGATACCGATACCGCCGTCGCCTTCAGCAACTGCACCACCGTTGGCCAGAACGTTGGCCAGGTCAGCAGTAGCGTCGATAGTCATGTCAACCGCACCAGCGATTGCGATGTCCTTGGCGATGAAAC
>JAUIAZ010000506.1 GCA_030427465.1 Gammaproteobacteria bacterium
ATCGTATTCGCGCTTGGCTACATGGACTTTGGCCAGGGCCTTGCGCAGCCCGGTATCCTCACTTTCCTGGCGGATAAAGCCGGTCAGGGTTTTCTCGGCTTCGTCATAGTCGTTCTGGCTCATGAAGAAGTCGGCCAGCCACAGCTTCAGATCCTGATTGTCGGGATTGCTGGCGACCAGATCCCGCAGTTCCTGCTCGGCCTGATCAAGACGCCCCTGATCCTGAAGCAGGCGGATATAACGGTAATGGAACAGCAAGTTATCCGGGTAGGCCCTGACCAGCCCCTGATAGGCGCTCAGGGCGTCATCCAGGCGCTGGTTGCTGAGCAACACATCGATTTCCATCAGCCGCAGCATGGCCTCTTCCGGCGCGTTCTTCATGCCATCGCCAATGACCGTGAGTGCAAAATCCGGGTCTTCCTTCTTGTAGATTTCCGACAGCACTGAGATCGCACCGACGTGGCCAGGCGTGGACGCCAGGGCCTGGTTGGCGAGCTTGATGGCCTTGTCGTTTTCACCCTGGCGGAAATGGACACTGGCCAGCAGGGTCAGTGCATCCGGGTTCTCCGGCTCGAGTTCCAGAACCGTACCGGCATTCTTCATCACCTCTTCATACATGCCATTGATGAACTGGATCTGGCTGAGCTTGATCAGGCCCTTGATGTGCTTCGGGTCCAGTTCAACGACCAGGTTCAGGTTGGCGTACACTTGCTGCCAGTTCTGGTCTTTTTCATAAATCAGGGCATGCAGGTAGCGACCATCGGGAAAATCTCCGTTGATCTGCAAGGCATTGCGGATCTCGACACTGGCTTTTTCGATGTTGCCTTCTTCATAAAAGGCCAGAGCACGCTGGTAGTATTCCTGCTGACGCTCTTCTTCACCGGCGCATCCGGAAAGCGCAGCGGCCAGAACCGTTGCCAGGAGGACTTTTTTCAGAAGCTTTGGGTGACGCATGCGTGTGTTCCTATCCTGATTCATTAACTCATTCCGCCCAGTATCAGCAGGCAGGCCAGACAGGCCGTTTTCATGGCGGGCAGACCGGCCCCTTTTCTCGCCAGCAGAAATTCACCGATGTAGGCCAGCACCACAAAGCGCAGTACGAGACGGGTCATTTCCTGTTGCGGTGCAAACAGGGTCAGAAACTGGGGTGCCATCAATATCAACAATAGCACCAGATAGTCATGGGTATCGAAACGAAAGTCTGCCTTTCGCGTCATCCTGACGCCAAGCACCAGCAATACAGCCAGCGTACCCAGTGTAATATCCAGTACCAGATCAAGCTGTGGCCGACTGCCCAAAGTTTCGGCAAAAACAAAAATCATGCACGCGACGGTGACATAGTAGGTGACCCGGGTGGTGACCACAGCCCGCTTCTGCGGTGCCAGTGCCATCAAAACCAGCAGGCCGAGCACGATAGGCCAGGTTACTATCGCCCCCAGGCTGAAATTGTGGCTGAAGAGGAAGGCCATGACGACCAGCAGGATGGCCAGGCTCCATTCCAGCAGTACCGGTGCCACGTGGTGATACCAGTGAATTTTCCGGAGCCAGCGGTTACGCCGCTCCTTGCCCTCGCGGGATTTCGCCCGCAGCTGCCACCCCGTCAGCTTGCCCCAGTGCAGGGTACCGATGACCGCCGCACTGAACAGCAGATACACGCCCAGCAGAAGCGCATCAGCGCTGTAGCGCAGGTAATAGGCCATACCCACCAGCACCGTACACAGCAGATACAGCACGGCGACCACTTCATAGTGGCGAAAGTTCAGCGCCAGCAACTGGTGATGAATGTGGTTGCGATCCGGCGAGAACAGGTGCCGGCCTTCCGAGTAGCGGATCACCATGACCGTCAGGGTGTCCAGAATGGGCAGCCCGAGAATCAGCAAGGGCAGCAAGGGGCTGTAAGCAGCTTCCGGACTCTGGGTGCAGTAGAGCGCCAGGCAAACGGTCAGATAGCCGAGGAA
>JAUIAZ010000116.1 GCA_030427465.1 Gammaproteobacteria bacterium
TATCACGGTCACGGCTTCTCTGGATGATTCCGTTCTGACACAGACCGTCAGTCTTCCGCATGGGTATGGCGCGCGCTTCAACCACAACGAAGCTGATGGCCCGGCTTTGAACCTGTTGACGGATCTAACCCATCGTGACCCAGTGATGATGACGCCCTTGCACAAGTATGTGCCAGTAGCGCTGGAAAAAGTGCCGGACACCGGCGTCACAGCAAGTGGTTGAGAACCTGCCCGGCGTACTTCTCGCGAATATAGTTACGACGCAGTTTCAGGGTGGGTGTCAGCTCCCGGCCGCGTAAAAAGGTTTGGGAGCACAAGGCAAAATGACTCGGCCACTGATGCACCGGCAGGCCAGAGCGCTTTAACAGATTTCTGATCTGTGTTCGATACTCATGAACTACGCGGGAGTCATTCAGCAGGGACTCCACAGAGTTGCGGTGCATTTGCAGGAATGCGGCCAGTGCCACTTCCTCCTGTGGCAAATCTCCGGAAACCGGCAGATTCCGGCCGGCACTGCGTCTGAACTGGTGAAGCAGCGAGCTATATTCCGGCACCACCAGTGCCAGCAGACGGATTCCCCTGGACGGAAATACGACCACGTGGGCAATGAGTCGCATTCCTCTCAACACGTTCTCGGTTGACTCCGGATACAGAAACTCTCCGTCTGCCAGAGCCAGACGGTTTACCTTACGCCCCACCACCCTAAGGTAACCTTGCTGGTCCAGGCACCCAAGATCCCCTGAGCCGTAGTAGCTGCTTCCCTGGAATTCGACGAACGATTGCTCGCTTAACTGCGGGTCATTGCGATACCCCAGAAACACCTGAGGGCCACGCACCAGGATTTCCCCGATCTGCCCAGGCTGTGTCATTTGACCGCCATCGCTGACAATTTTCAACTCCAGTTCCGGTAAGCAAGGGCCGACACATCCCGTAACGTTGTGATCCGGAGCCCTCAGGGCCACAATCATCTGCTCAGAGGAGCCATAGCCTTCCAGCACAGGAAAACCGAGCGCCCGCAGATCCTGGTCAATTGCCAGAGGCAAAGGAGCATCCCCGATGATTGCCGCACGCAGCCGGCCACCCAGTTGCGCCCGGATTCGCCGGAAAACCAAGTGGTCAATCAGCTTCTGTAAGGGCAGCATCAACAGCGCCTGAAGGTAGTTGAGGCTGCGGCCCAACGATGCTTTCAGCGGAGAGTGTCTGGCTGTGCGGAAGGTTTTACCCTGTGCCGCAAACAAACAGGCATGGTAGGTTCTCGAAAAGGCAAGAAGAGAAGCGAAGGCCATCCGGGAATTACGCCTCCCTTCAAACTGGACCCAGATCTGATGGTACAGATGAATCCATATTATCGGAAAAGCCGGGAACAGCATGGGGCGAACCCGCTTGAGGTCTTTTTGAAGCGTATCCAGACCACAAAGTTCAAGCCGCGCCCCGAAAGCCAGGGTGATGTAGGCCACCAGCCGACCGTAGAGGTGCCATAGCGGCAGCGACAACAGGCAAACGTCATCCCTTTGCATCTGTATCCGAATCGGCACATGCCTGGCCGTATGAATAAAATTTGCGTGATTGAGCATCACCTGTTTGGAAGGTCCGGTGGTGCCTGAGGACCGGATCACTACGGCAAGATCCTCTGCCCGGATTGAGCCCTGTATCCCGGCTATCATCACCTTGCCGGCTTCCGCGCAACAATCCCTGGATGATGTCAGCAGATCCGCAAACAAGCAGAATTGTGGCGCCGCCTGATGCTCCGGCAAAGGCAACCTTTCCAGACGAGCCAGCAATTCAGGGTCTTCAATGAGACAGAACTGACAGTCTATGCGCAAAAAGAAACCCAGCCAGGCAGCTTCATCACCTTCCGCTTCCCGCGGACACTCCACGGCGCCTAGCCCTTGCAGAGCCAGACTTAGGCAAAGCCACGACGGCCCGTGATCTCCGACAATCGCAACGGAACTTCCTTTCCCGATACCCAGGTCACGCAACCTGAGGGCCAGTCGTCGGGCGCTTGCCAGCCAATCACCATAGGTCAGCGACTCGGTCTCTGTTGCAAAAGCTGGCCGCTCACTATTCTGTGTCGCTGCTTCTTCCAAAAGCCGGTAGATCGAATTCACCACAACTGCGATTCCCTTTGTGCATCTGATCCGGTACTGACCATTCTACGGCAGCCTGCCGCAACCGCCTTGCAGCAAGTCAAATGGGCAGACAAAACAATATCATGTAAACTTATGAAAATTTTGATCTGTATCAGGGCTCCTTTGTCCAAACCTGCTATTCCCCAAGCACAGCGGTCTGTGCCCCTGCACAGGAAGAAGGGCATGGTTTTCCTTTTCAAGTCCATACTGTCAGCCCTGCTCATGGGACTGGTCTTCTATCACGTTCCTGTGACAGATTTGCTACAGAGCTTCCAGGGTGTCGTCTGGGATTGGCTGGCAGCAGCCTTACTCATAGCCACTGTGTCTGAATGGGTGAACGCAAAGCAGATGGCCCTGATCCTGCAGGCGCAATCTATCCACCTGGCAACCGCAAAAGTCTGTCGTATCAACCTGCTGACTTATTTTTACAGCCTGTTCCTGCCGGGAACGCTTGCCGGGGGCGCCGTGCGTTGGTACCACTTTTCAAGGGGGAATCAGCGCCCGACTGAAGCTCTGGCGGCCATCCTCTTCAACCGGCTTCTGGAAACTGCACTGCTGATCATACTTGGCCTGCTGTTCTGGCTCTGGGAGCAGGAAGCTGCCCAGGAAGTCCTCCGGGGACCGGCGCTCATTCTCGTCAGTGCCACTCTGCTTGCACTCTATGCCTTTTCATTCACCCGGCGTTTCTATACCTGGATGCACGGTCTGATCACACTCCGATTCATTCCGCTCTGGGCATCCGGCAGACTGCAGAAACTACTCGATTGCATGCGAACATTCAGCGGACTGGGCCTTCCCTTTCATGTGGCAATGATCGTTCTGGGGCTGGCCCGCAATCTGATCATGATAATCTCCCTCTATTTTCTGGCCCTCTCGCTTGAGCTCGGCCTGTCTCTCGCCGCGCTCGCCTGGGTCCGCTGCTGTATTACACTGCTGTTGATCCTTCCCATCTCCATTGGCGGCTTCGGTTTACGGGAAGGCGCATTCGTCCTGCTCCTGGCTCCCTATGGTGTTGCTCCGGCCCAGGCTCTGGCACTCTCCTTTCTGCAACTGTCCCGAAATCTGGTTTTTGCCATCATCGGAGGGCTCAGTGAGGCCTGGATACTCTGGCGACCGGGTGGAAATAGTACTCACCATAAACAGCCTGAACCCGATAAGGACCTTTCATGAGAATATGCCTGCTCTGTACAGAAATTTTTGCCTGGGGCAAATACGGAGGGTTTGGGCGGGCAACACGCACAATCGGACGTGAGCTGGCGCGGAGAGGCTACGAGGTGCATGCCATCGTCCCCCAGCGACAGGATCAGAAAGCGCTGGAAACCCTGGATGGCATCATCGTGCACAGTTTCCCCATGAAACGGCCCTGGGAAGTTATGTCGCTGTGCCGTGAAGTTGATGCGGACATCTATCACTCCTGCGAACCGAGCATGTCGACCTGGTTTGCCAGGCGGTCCATGCCGCACAAACAGCACATGGTAACGTGCCGGGACCCGCGTGACCGGAATGACTGGTGGCTGGAGTTTGCGCGACCTTCTGCCAGTCACTTGCAGGTAGTCGCCAACTGGATCAATGAGCACAACCCCCTGGTCGTTCACTCCGTCAAGCGGGCGGATGCCGTGTACGTACCGGCCCGCTTTCTGGCTGAGAAAGTCCAGGACATTTATCACTGCATCCAACCCGCCCGCTTTCTGCCCACCCCCATTCCGATTCCGGAAGAGCCCATCAAGAATAAGCAGCCCACCGTCTGCTTTGTCGCACGCCTGGACAGAAGGAAACGCCCGGAGCTGTTCTGTGAACTCGCCCAAACCTTCCCGCAAGTACGTTTTATCGTTGTCGGCAAATCGCGCGACCCGGACTATGAACGTCACCTCAGGAATCAGTACGAAACCCTGCCTAACCTTCACTTCGAAGGATTTGTCGATCAGTTTCGCTCGGACAGATTGTCACAGATCCTGTCAAAAAGCTGGATTCTGGTGAATACCGCCAGCCGCGAGGGCTTGCCCAATTCGTTCCTGGAGGCAATGGCGCACGGCTGTGCCATTCTGAGCATGGTTAATCCGGACAACGTGGCCAAGGACTATGGGTTTCATGCTGACAAAGACAATTTTCAGGAAGGCCTCACCTGGCTTCTTGGGGACGATCGCTGGAAAACACTCGGCGAAAAGGCCCGCCGCTCTGTGTGCGAGGTTTTTTCTCCGCAGGCGGCCATGCAGCAGCATCTTGCTGCCTACCGGAAACTGTTGAACAAAAGGGCCGTTCAGAAACAGAGTCTTGCCGCTACAGGGCCAGACGGTTTAAATCTGCTGATGGTGAGCTATGAGTACCCTCCTCTGGGGGGCGGTGGTGCGAAAGTAGTCCATACTCTGGCCAGGGAACTGAGCAAACGCAGGCTGAACCTGGATATTGTCACCATGCGGGCAGCACAGCAGGACCAGATTCCAGAGCTTCCCGGCGTAACCGTCACAGGTATTCCCTGCTATCGCAGCAATCCCGGTGTGTGCCTGGCCCATGAAATGGTGCCCTATCTGGTTTTGGCCCTTCCCTGTCTGATTGCCCGTGCGCGCAGCGGACGCTACAACCTGAACCATACCCATTTCATTTTCCCGGATGGTGTGCTGGCCTATCTGGTTTACCGGCTGACCGGTTTGCCCTATGTGCTTACTGCCCACGGCTCAGACGTACCCGGCTACAACCCGGACCGCTTCAGCCTCATGCACAAACTCTTGCTTCCTGCCTGGCGCCAGATTGTAAATTCAGCCCATGCTGTTATCTGCCCCAGCCAATATCTGGACTCCCTGATCCGCGAGTCGTCTCCTCAGGCCAGAACTGTAGTGATCCCTAATGGCATTGACATAGCCCGCTTTCAGGCAGATCGCGCCTCAGATGGCTCAATTCTTGTCATTACCCGGATGTTTGAACGTAAGGGTGTGCAGTTCCTGATACAGGCACTTGCCGGGTGGAGCAACCATCCACCCGTGCATATCGTCGGAGATGGCCCCTACTTGCCAACACTGAAGCAAATGGCGGACGAGCTCGGGGTACAGGTTACTTTCCATGGGTATGTGGATAACCACAGCGATAGCTTCAGAAACTTGCTCGAGACAGCACAATATTTCGTTTTCACATCGTCCGCGGAGAACTTTCCGATCGTACTGCTTGAGGCGATGGTGGCCGGGCTGGCCATCGTCACCACGAATGACACCGGCTGCGCTGAGGCTGTTGGCGATGCCGCACTGCTGGTCCCTCCGGAAAACGCTGAAGCGATCCGCGAGGCCTTGCAGCAATTGATCGGGGACCCGGACTTGACTGCGACCCTGCAGCAAAGAGCCCGTGACCGGGTCGTGGCCCACTATGGTCAGGATGCCGTGACACAGGCGCACCTGGCTCTATATGAAGAGGCTAGGCGGACTGACTGACAGCAGGCCTGATACGAGGCAGACCCACTGAAATCAGCGCTGTCAGCGCGATAAATCCGCTGGAAACCCAAAGGCAGACAGCAAGGCCATATTCCTGAAACAGCCAGCCGGAAAGCACGGTACCGGTCAGGCGCCCCATCGCATTGGCCATGTAGTAAAAGCCTACATCCAGTGATACGCCGTCCTCGCCCGCATAACTGATGATCAGATAACTGTGCAGGGAAGAATTAACAGCGAAAAGCACACCGAAGAGCATCAAGCCACCCAACAGAATCACCTGGGGGTACCAGTCAACTGTCAGTGACAGGGCTATCACGGCCGGCAGCAAACCCAGAAGCAGCGCCCACTTCATGGCCTGTCGGCCATCCGGAACCACGCCGCGGCTACTCCCGGTAATCCTCGGCGCGATACCCTGCACGAATCCGTACCCGATAACCCAAAGTGCCAGAAAGCCACCCACTGTCCAGTGATCCCAACCAAACTCACTGGCGAGAAATACCGGCAAGGCCACCACAAACCACACATCGCGGGATCCAAAAAGAAAAAGCCGCGCCGCAGAGAGGTAATTCACGGCACGGCTTTTGGAAAAAATATCCTGAAACCTGGGCTTGTTTTTGGCCTTGCCCAGATCGCTCTTGAGCATTACCAGGCTGGAAAGCCAGACCAGAAGCAGCGCCCCAGCCATGCCCAGTACAGCCCCCTGAAAGCCGAATATGCTTAATAGCATCCCGCCCAGGAAAAATCCGGCACCCTTCAGAGCATTCTTGGATCCGGTCAGAATCGCCACCCACCGATACAGCTGTCCCTGGGCCTCTGAAGGAACGAGATGCTTGATCGCACTCTTGGCGCTCATTTTATTGAGGTCCTTGGCAATGCCGGAGAGCGCCTGGGCGGCCATTACCCAGGCAACTGTCAGCATGCTCGCGGGAACCAGTAACAGGGACAAAGCCACGATCTGCAGAAACAGGCCGATATTCATGGTCCTGTTGAGCCCGAGATGCGCCCCCAGCCAGCCCCCTACCAGGTTGGTGATCACACCGAAGATCTCATAGAACAGAAAAAGCATGGCAATAGCCAGCGGGCTGTATCCCAGATCATGGAAGTACAGCACCACCAGCATTCGCAGCGCACCATCGGTCAGGGTAAAAGCCCAATAATTCCCGGTGACCACCATATACTGGCGGATATCGGGTGACAGTCGTGCCAGTCTTCCCACGACTCTCTACTCCTGATCCAGGCTTCCAACCAGCCGAGCCAGCTCGACAGTCCGGTTGGCATACCCCCACTCGTTGTCATACCAGGCATAGATCTTGACGTGTGTCTCATTGACGACCATGGTGGACAGGGCGTCGATGATGCTCGATCTGGGGTCTGTCTTAAAGTCAATCGAAACCAGGGGAAGTTCCTCAAACCCCAGAATGCCCTTGAGTTCATTCTCCGATGCCGACTTGAGTAATTCGTTGACTTCCTCAGCGGTTGTCTTGCGGCTGACTTCAAACACGCAGTCCGTTATCGAGGCATTTGCCAGCGGCACCCGCACCGCATGGCCATTCAGCTTACCCTTGAGCTCAGGAAAAATATGCGTAATTGCTGTCGCCGAGCCTGTGGTTGTCGGAATCAGGCTCATGCCGCAGGCACGGGCACGTCGCAGATCCTTGTGAGGCGCATCGAGGATCGTCTGGGTATTGGTCAGATCGTGAATCGTTGTCATGGAGCCATGCCGGATCCCAAGCTTCTCATGGATGACCTTTACTACAGGCGCCAGGCAATTTGTGGTACAGGAAGCCGCCGTGACAATGGCGTGACGGTCCTTGTCATACTGATCATCGTTGACACCCAGAACAACGTTCAGCACCCCTTCTTCTTTCACAGGTGCCGTGACAACGACCCGTTTTACGCCCTGATCCAGGTAAGCCTGAAGTACAGCGGCGGACTTCATTTTTCCGCTCGCCTCTATTACGACATCACAGCCAGACCAATCGGTTTCGCCGATGTCCTTGTTGCGCGTGCAAGGGATGCGTCTGCCTTCGATGATCATCACCTCACCATCGTGAGTCGCGTCGTGATGCCAGCGCCCATGAACAGAATCAAAAGTGAGCAAGTGTGCCAGTGTGGCGGCATCTCCTGCCGGATCATTGATCTGCACAAATTCCAGGTCACTCCGGTCAAAGGCAGCCCTGAGTGACAGCCGCCCCATGCGACCAAATCCGTTAATACCGACCTTAATGCTCATTTTTGTCCTCCGTTCATTAAGCCGTCGAGCGATGACGGTTTCTTTAACCTTACTGCCTGGGGGGAAACCAGTGCCGCGTGCGATTGACGAGATAAACCAGCGACAACATGACCGGCACTTCCACCAGCACGCCAACAACCGTAGCCAGTGCAGCCCCGGAATGAAGTCCGAACAGCGAAATGGCCACAGCCACCGCCAGTTCAAAAAAATTGGATGTCCCGATCAGGCTCGCAGGCGCAGCCAGATTATGGGACAGTTTCAGCATCCAGGAACCCGCATACCCAATCAGGAAAATGCCATAGGCCTGAATAAGCAACGGCACAGCAATCAACAGTATCGTCTGCGGTTGTTGCAGAATTGTGTTGGCCTGAAATCCGAACAGAAGGATTACAGTGCCCAATAAGCCGACGACAGACCAGGGTTTCAGTATCGCCAGAAAGTTTTCCAGTCGTTGCGTGTTGCCGCTGGCAGCGAGGCGATGTCGGGTCAGCAAACCCGCGCCGAGAGGCAGCAGAACATAAAGCACTACCGAAAGCACCAGGGTTTCCCAGGGTACCGTAATGTCAGAAACACCCAGTAGCAGCGCAGCAATTGGCGCAAAGGCAAACACCATGATGATGTCGTTGACCGAAACCTGCACCAGTGTGTAGTTGGGGTCACCCTTGGTAAGTTGGCTCCAGACAAACACCATGGCCGTACAAGGCGCGACTCCGAGCAATATCAGCCCGGCGATGTATTCTTCCGCCGTCTGCGGGTCTACCCAGTCAGCAAACACCACTTTGAAGAAAAGCCAGCCGAGCAAGGCCATGGTAAATGGCTTGACCAGCCAGTTAATGACCAGCGTTAGTATCAATGCATTCGGCTGCCTGCCCACATCCCTGATGGCGCTGAAATCAATCTGCACCATCATCGGATAAATCATAACCCAGATAAGTAAGGCCACGACGAGGTTTACATGGGCCCACTCAAGCCCGGCAATATAGGCAAACTGCGCCGAAAAAAAATAACCAGCCAATACACCGGCAATGATGCTCAGACCAACCCAGACTGAAAGAAAACGCTCAAAGATTCCCAATGATTTCTCCACGACTACATGACAACAACCAGTTCGGGCTGGGCCCTACTCTACTGACAACAACTCTGGACACGCTCTGGCCGATCCCCGTACCCATGCAGGCGCCGTTGATTTTCCAGCAGGTAGGCTCGATTGGCCTTCCCTGTTACGTTCAAAACAGTTTCCGCCCATTCCGGCAATTCAGGATTGATCCGGTAAAAGACCCACTGGCCCTGACGCCGGTCCAGCAAAAGCCCGCAACGCCTGAGCTGAGCCAAGTGACGGGATACCTTGGGCTGGATCTCCTCCAGCGCAGCCATCAACTCACAAACACATAGCTCACCTTCCTCCTGAATCAGAAGCAGGCAACGCAGCCGGGTTTCCTCACTGAGACATTTAAAAAACTGAAGGGGATCCATTGTTTCCTCCCTGACGCTTCGCCACGGTTAGTCACTCCTCGGAACGATCAACCTTGTATATATATTGTTCCATATATATTATTCTCTGTATATATGTTTTTTCACATGTATTGGTGAGGCAGAAGGTGAGCTTTGACGGCTGTAGTTTGCCAGCAAGGATTGTCTGGCAGGTCGGAACACAAAAAAAAGGTGACTGGTTTCAGCCACCCCTTTTCCCGCCCGTCAGGGCAGGGCGAGCGAATTACTGTGCGAGACGGACTTTCCGGTTCTCCCCAAGTTTGGGTCGCTCGTCGTTTGCCACGGCCTTGGCCATTCTGAAGGCTTGGGTAAGGCGGCTGTGGGAATCCCAGTATTCCGCATAATCGACACGCACTTTTACCAGTGCAGCCCTGGCTTGGTCCACTTTTTCCGGGAACCAGAGTTGGACATAACGGTTCCAGTGCTCCTCTATTGCCGAGTCGTCCTCAATAATTTCCGCTTTCCCCGAAAGCGCCACATAGG
>JAUIAZ010000117.1 GCA_030427465.1 Gammaproteobacteria bacterium
CCACAATCGTCCCTGTGCGTGAGTTGATCACGACTTTGGCACGCCCTTCCGCGGGCGTAATCTCAAGGTTTTCGAGAATCGACAGAAAGTTGACACGCTGACTGGCTTCGCGCGGGGCCAGTACACGCACACTGGTGGCATCGAGTGCCTCGGCAACGCCCGGCCCCAACAGACCGGCAATGCGTTCCTGAACGCGCTTGGCCGTAGTAAAATCCGGCGTATGCAGGTTCAGAGTGATGGTGTCGCCCTGACCGAATGCTGTCGGTACGGAACGTTCAACTGTAGCTCCGTTTGGGATACGCCCGACACTGGGTACGTTAACCGTGATGCGTGAGCCGTCCGCGCCCTGGGCTCCGAACCCTCCGACCAGCATATTCCCCTGAGCCGTCGCATAGATCTGGCCATCTGCGCCTTTCAGTGGGGTCAGCAGGAGGCTGCCACCACGAAGACTGCTGGCATTTCCGATTGAGGAAACCGTAATATCCAGCTTCTGGCCAGGCTTTGAAAACGGGGGCAGATCGGCATGCACCGATACCGCTGCGACATTCTTCAGGTTCGGGTTGACCCCCTGCGGAATACTGATCCCGAACCGGTTCATCATGTTCCGGAAGGTCTGATCTGTGAAGGGAGCTTTGTCACCGGTTCCGTCCAGACCCACCACCAGGCCGTAGCCCAGAATCTGGTTGCTGCGTACCCCTTCAATGGATACCAGATCTTTCAGGCGCTCGGCGGCCTGGGCTACCTGGGTATTGACCGCGATCAATAACAGAAGACTCAGGATAAAACCAAACTGCAGCATCAGCCTTTTCACAGCGGCCACCATTCACTGTTGAGGAAGCGACCAAACCAGCCAACCCGGTTGACATCAGCAAAGGCACCCGTTGCACTGTAAGCAATGCGGGCGTCGGCAATCTTGGTCGACAGTACCGTGTTGTCGATGGAAATATCTTCGGGACGCACCAGTCCGCTCAGCCGGATATACTCATCTCCTTCGGCAATGGTCAGCCACTTTTCTCCGCGAATGCGCAGCAGTCCGTTCGGCAGCACATTCGCCACCGTCACTGAGATATTGCCGGTCAGGCTGTTGCTCTGGTTGGCATCCGCCTCCCCTTCAAACTCGCGTTCCTGGGAAATATTGGTTTCCAGTGACAGATTCTTGGGTGTGATATTGGTTCCCAGAATGGTCGCATCATTAAAGGTCACGTCAGAGTCCTTGGTCAGGGAACTGTCTGTACTCTTTGAGCTCTGGGTCCGCTCTTCCAGCACCACCGTCAGGACATCCCCGACATCATGCGCCTTGCGGTCACCAAACAGATTGAAGCGCGGTGCCGCGGAATGGATCGACCCGTTGACCATCACTGGACGCTCATAATCCCGCGGGTTAACTGGCGCATACAGGGGGTCATTGGGCTGCACGTTTTCGCGTGTCATGGGGGCGCAGCCGGCGAGTTGCCAGGCACCCAGTACAATCAGAAAGCCACAGAACTTATTCATGAACAGAACTCCTCCCAGTCAAACCGGATTAAAGATTCTGAGTGATGTACTGCAGCATGCGATCGGCGGTACTGACGACCTTGGCATTCATTTCATAGGCGCGCTGGGTGGTGATCATGTTCACCATTTCTTCAACGATTTCCACGTTGGAGGTTTCCAGTGCCCCCTGAACCAGGGTGCCCAGACCATCGAGTCCGGGAGTCCCGACCTGGGGGTCACCTGACGCGGCGGTTTCACGGAACAGGTTGCCACCAATCGCTTCCAGTCCGGTCGGGTTGATGAAGTCAACGGTATTCAGGTTGCCGATCTGTGTCGGCGCATTGTCACCGGCCACCTGAACACTCACGGTACCATCAGAGCCTATGGTCAGACTCTGGGAATTTTCCGGAACCGTAATTGCGGGTTCAATGGGATAACCTTCTGCCGTCACCAGCGTGCCGTCGGCATTGATCTCCAGTTGTCCATCACGCGTGTAGGTGATGGTGCCATCCGGAAGCAGAACCTGAATGAAACCCCGACCATCAATGGCAACGTCCAGAGGCTGCTCGGTGATCTGCAGGTTACCTTCAGTGAAAACTTTCTGGGTGGCGACCACGCGCACACCCGTACCAAGCTGGAGGCCGGATGGCAGGGTGGAATCCTGACTGCTCTGGCCACCGGGCTGACGTTTGATCTGATAAAGCAGATCCTGGAAAACGGCCCGGTCTCTTTTGAAACCGGTGGTGTTGACGTTCGCCAGGTTGTTGGAGATGGTCTTGAGGTTAGTGTCCTGGGCTCCAAGACCGGTTTTGCTGACCCAAAGTGCGCCGTGCATAAGTTTTCTCCTGACAGACTACTTCGACAGTGGCGGAAAATTGCCACCACTGCCCTCTTGTCAGGATATCTGCAATAAGCGTGCCGTACTCTCCATGTTTTCATCTACTGTACGCATCATCTTGATTTGCATCTCGAATTGACGCGACAACATGAGAATCTGGGTCATTTCATCGACGGCATTCACGTTGGAAGATTCCAGATAGCCGGTTGCCACGCGAACCGCTCCATCCAGAGGTGCTACCGCACCTTCGCCACCGTCTGCGCCGGCTTTCAGGCGCATCAATCCATCCGCTCCCTTTTCCAGTTCGGCAGCATCCGGGTTGACCAGTTTGATCCGGTCAACCACAGCAATCGCGTCGGGATTCTGACCGAGCGGAACCACGGAAATGGTTCCATCAACCCCGATGGTAATGCTCTGGGCGGGCGGCAAGACAATGGGACCGCCCTCACCCATAACCGGCAGCCCGGCACCATTGCGCAGGGTGCCGTTGACATCAATCTGCAGCTCACCCTCACGGGTGTAAGCTTCCTCGCCAGTTTCCGACTGGACGGCAAGCCAGCCATCGCCCTGAACCGCAATGTCGAGATCACGCCCGGTCTGAATGGCACTACCCGGCTGAAAATCAGTCGCCGGCCGCTCCGTCTGCGCAAAGGCCCGGGTCGGATAATAGTCGCCGAAAACCGGCATGCTGCGGGCCTGCATCAGATCCGCCTTGAAACCCGTGGTGTTGACGTTGGCCAGGTTGTTGGAGTGCCCCTGCTGGGCGACCATGTTCTGGCGCGCCCCCGTCATTGCCACATACAGTGCTCTATCCATGGCTCAACTCATTATCTCAGGTTAATGATGGTCTGGGTCACCGTATTGGCTGACTCGATCGTCTTCGCATTGGCCTGATAGTTCCGCTGTGCGATGATCAGGTTCACCAGTTGCTCTGACAGTTCCACATTTGATTCTTCCAGTGAACTGGACCGGAGTGTTCCCAAAGTGGCTGTGCCCGGGGCCCCGATAATCGGATTTCCAGAGGTAAAGGTTTCCACCCAGGTCGTGTCACCGACCGGCGCCAGGCCATTGACATCGTTGAAGCTGGCCAGGGCGACCTGCCCCAGCACCTGCGATTCCCCATTGGTGAAGCGGGCGAAAATGTTGCCATCACCGGCAACATCCAGACCGATCAGGCGGCCGGTTGAATAGCCATCCTGCTGCAGGTCATTGACCGAAAAAGCACCACCGAACTGGGTTGCCTGCGTCAGATCAATCACAAAGTTTGAGCTGTCTGCCGGTATCGCGACCGGGATGGTTCCCCCGTCCACCAGATTCAGAGGACCGTCTGCACCATTGGGGTTACCGGAAGAGTCCAGTGGCACCCAGTTGGAAATCAGGATGTCATCAGACAGAGTCTGGTTGATGGTCCCGTCATCATTGAACACCAGACTGTAGGAAGCCCGGGTCGGGTCACCACCCGGCAGAAGCGGATCGCCCACATCAGCACCATCCACCTGCACATACATGGTCCAGAGATTATCCGGCACGCCCCCGCCGGCCTCCTCCTTCACGAAGTACATGGTAGTGACGTGGGCGTTGCCCAGACTGTCATAGATCGTGGTACTGGTCGCGTGGTTGTAGGTGTTCTCATCAACCGGATCGAAAGCATTGTTGACGAATGGTGTCCCGTCAAAGGTGGCAAACTGATCGTTTGTCGCACTCGTGATGCTCACTCCGTCATCGACGGTCAGGGTGACACGCCCCCCGATGGTGGCCTGAGGGTTGGCCGTTGCCAGAGTCTGTGCGGAGGCAGGCGTTGAGTTACCCTGAACCACAAAACTGTCGGCAGCCGTACCGCTGAACTCCAGTCGCAGGTCATTGCCACGATTGGAAGTGATCACCAGGTCCGTGCCATCCAGTACAGCATTAACCCCCACGAGGGATGGCGAGGAGTTGATGGCATTCCCGAGGTCCGTGAGGCTGGTAAAGCCGTCGAACGGCACATTGTCCACCAAGACACGCATGGTTCCCGAGGCATTGGTAAACCCGGCGGCGGTGAGCGTTGCCTGCGTAGTAGCGGCAGCCTCAACCCCTTCCAGGGCATTGAACTGGGCAGCCGTGGCACTGGCTTCTGCATCCGCCGGAATGTTAATGGTCTGGGTACTGCCATCAGCCAGCGTAACGGTGACCGTCTGGCCGGTGTAACCGTTCAGGGCGCCCGCACTGGCGACACCGATGTCCGCACCATCCGTGGGTATGGTCTGCCCACGCTCTACCAGCACCTCTTCTGAGGCATCCAGGTTCAGCTCGGCTTCAATACTCGTGGAGCGGTTGGGAGACAGACTGGTGGTATTGATAAGCAGGTCACCAAGCACCCCTCCCACATTACCGTCCTCGTTGGCAGGAAAGCCTTGCAGGCGCATGTTGGAGCTGTTGACGACATAACCATCTTTGTCCACACCAAAAGCGCCTGCTCGTGTGTAGCGCTGGGCACCACTGGTATCCTGAACCACGAAGAACCCGTTGCCGTTAATGGCGAGATCCAGACCATTGTCGGTAAACGCTATGTTACCCTGGGAGAATTGCTGGCGAACATTCTGCACCCGCACACCATCCCCTACCGGGTTTGACCCTACGCTCAGAAAGCTGTTCGCATACAGGTCTGCGAACTCGACGCGTGACTCCTTGTACCCTGTGGTACTGGCATTCGCAATATTGTTACCGGTCACTTCCAGGTCAACACTGGCTGCACGGATACCGGTTAAGGCGACATTGAACGGCATAACTCACCTCGTTACTTCGTTAGCATTCGAGCCTTGGCTCAGAAAATTTGTTTGACGTCACTCAGCGCGACAGCCCCTTTGCCACCCAGGTTGAGTGTCACAGTGCCGCTTCCGTCAATGGAAACACTGTCGACACTCGCATTCAGGTAGGTGTTCAGCTGCGTCATTTCTCCCGAGTAACGCGCTTCTGCAGTGATTCGATAATCACCCGCCGGCAAATCTTCGCCGCGCTCATTCTTTCCGTCCCAGGAAATCGGCAGATCACCCGCCCCTTTCGAGCCCAGAGACTGCTTGCGCACCAGTTCCCCGGCGCTGTTAAACACACTCACGGCGACCTCACTGGTACCGGCAGGCAGCTCGGCAACTCCAAGAACCTGGCCGCCAGGTGGCAGATACGCCCCATCGGTGGCCACCAGCACATCCCGACCGACCATGGCTGACGCCTGCAAGGCCTGTGAACTGCGGTAGTTGCCGGCAATACTGTCAACCGTGGTGTTCAGGTTTTCCAGACTTTCAACAGAGCTGAACTGGGCAAGTTGAGCCACCCATTCGCTGTTATCCTGCGGATCCAGCGGGCTCTGGTTGTTCAGCTGGGCGATCATCAGTTCCAGAAATGCGGTCTTTCCCAGTTCGTTGGACTTTTCCTTGTCCTCTGTCTTGATCTGGTACTGCGCCAGGACTTCGCTGGCCGAGGTTGAATTGACAGTAGTCATGACGGATTACCTCGAAACATAAAAATTCTCACGATTAACGCTGCCCCAGAGTCAGAAGACGCTGCATCATGGTTTTGGCGCTGTTCATTACTTCAACATTCAGCTGATAGCTGCGCTTGGCAGACATCATGTCAGCCATCTCTTCAACGACATTCACGTTGGGATAGAACACGTAACCCTCTTCATCGGCCATCGGGTGATCCGGCTGAAAACGACGATCCAGCGGCGCTTCGCTCTCTACAATGGCACTGACATTCACGCCGCGAACAGCCTCTGCCCGCATGCTATCGTCAGCGCCCACCTGCCCCATGGCCTGCTGCTGTATGGCTTCAAAGACCGGTTTGCGCGCACGGTAGGTTTCGTCCACGCTTGAACTGACGGTCTCGGCATTGGCCAGGTTGCTGGCGGTGGTATTCAGGCGCAGGGACTGAGCGCGCATCCCGCTGCCGGCAATATCAAAAATATTTCCCAGAGGCATCGTTATTCTCCTTTCAGGGCGTTCTTCACACCTGTAAAGCGACTGTTGAGAAACTGGAAGCTGGCCTGGTATTCCAGGGCATTCCGGGAAAATTCGACAATTTCAGTCTGCGTATCCACCGTATTGCCATCAATTGAGGGCTGAATCGGGTTGCGGTACATCAGACGCCCGTCCGCCTCCCCCTGGCCGATGGCGATATGACCTTTGTCGGTCTTTTCCAGTGGCAACTGGTCACGGGCAACCCCGGCCATCACACTGCGGAAATCAATATCCCGCGCCTTGTATCCGGGGGTATCGGCGTTGGCAATGTTGTTCGCCAGCACTTCCGACCGTTGCAGGCGGGTGGTCAGTGCCTTTTCGTACAGGCCGGATATATTCTCGAAAGAAATTCCCATGCGGCAACTCCTGTTCTCTCTACCATCATTGGCAGGGTAAGAAGCAAGAGCAATGCCATGAAACCTTTTCCCATTGAAAACAAGGGGTTCAATAATTTCACCCAAAACCGGAGCGGCAATTTACCACCGCAGAACGGCAAAGCGAGAAACCCATCACATCTCCACCGGAATGCGCAGTTTGTTCAAGAGATGCTGTCGCCACCATCGTAAAATCGAAGAAATTTCAATCAGTCAGCAGGGCAAATCCTGCCGAAAGCTCAGGTAATAAGGTGAATCAGGGATGAACAACAACCGTCAAAACGCCACCCACCGATACGGACGCCCCGTCCTGATCGCGATGACTCTTCTGTGCGCCCCCGTCACTTCAGTAACGGCGGCTTCAACCGTGACAGTGGATGGTATCCGCAGTGCCGGAGAATATTCTGGCACTCTGTCTGGCAAACAATCCCTGCTGTGGTTCAACGACCACCATTCTGTCTACACACAGGAAGCCGGACACACGAACGATCTGTACTGGGAAATGAATGACGGCGGCGCCAATCAGGTCAGCCTGAATCTCTTTGTTGAAGTGCCGACCTATGCTCGCCGCATGATTTGGGAAGACGGCTGCAACTATTCCGGCGGTGACGCCGGTTGCCGCTACCTCGGCAAAAGCTATCTGGATGCCTATGAGGCCGGCTCTCACCATGACAGTGTCAAAATGGACTATAAGACCCAGACCAGCAGTGAGTACTTTCAGCTGAACGGCCTGAGCCTCAATGGCAAAGATGCCAAAGAGGAAAAAGGCGGTAAAGAGAAGAAAGGAAAGAAGGACAAAAAGGACAAGAAAGACGACAAAGGCAAAAAGGGTGGCAAGGGGAAAAAGGGTGACAAGGGCGATTCCCTGAAGATCAAATGGCAGGATGAGGACAGCAACGGTCTGTCAGACAATCTCACCTGGGCTACCTCGCGCGAGTACCTGCTGAAGAACGGTATCTGTACCACGGACCTCTGCCTTGAGTATGAACGGACCTCTTCTCTGGAACTGATGGTCACGGGACTGGCCGACATTTCTGCCGCCCAAAACCTTCTGTTCGGCATTTCCAGCCTACAGCTGCACTTGTCTGACGAAGCCCGTGGCCTGCCACCGGTGGCTCCGGTTCCATTGCCTGCGGGCGTCCTGCTGTTTGGCTCGGCACTATTGGGGCTGTTCGGCTTCCGCCGGTTTGCCAAGAAGAACGGCTAAGCACAGGCCGCAAAACACAACGCCTTAACCCGGAGTTGAGGCGTTGTCCATCCTCAAGTCAAGGGCCAGTGTTTCACCCTGTCTTCAAAGTCTGGAACGGACAGGTCGCGTTGCTTCTCTGACTCTGAAGGCGTGCCGATATACAGATAGCCAATTATTTGCTCGTTATCCTCCAGACCCAGCCCCTCAGCAATGAGCGGGTCATAAGCAACATCGCCCGTTCGCCAGATGCCTCCGAAACCGGCCGCCTCGAAGGCCAGCAGAGCGGCGTAGGCCCCACAGCCGGCAGATAGGATCTGCTCTGACGGAGGCACTTTGGGATGTTCGGAAACACAGGCAATCACTACAATCAGCAGCGGCGACCGCAGAGGCATCTGAGTACTGCGTTCCAGCGCGGCTTCGGTGGCCTCTGCTGAGCGCCGGAGCAAAGCCTTTGCATAGAGTTGCCCCAGCGCCTCTCTGCCATCCCCCTGGATAAGCAGCCAGCGGGCCGGCTTCAACTGGGCGTGGTCCGGTACGCGCATGGCAGCCTGATAGGCTTCCTGAATTACTGTTTCAGGCGGCGCCGGCGGCTCCAGGCGGATTACCGATTTGCGGTTTTGGAGAAAGCGGATGAGGGCTTCACTCATGAGATTGTCGCCTCCCGACAGAGTTGTTATGATTCCGGTCTCGTTTAGTGAGGTCTGAGTAATGGTGCCTGCCACCGTGACAAGGTCACCCGTTCGTTTATGGTAACGATGAATCGCCCTCCGGCAACGCCTGCCAGTAAAGCGTCTGCCATTCCTCCCATGCCTGATTACAATGCCCGTGTTCTGGGGTATCTGGTTCTGGCCGTGGTGATCGTGACCGGCATTCTGGAAGGGCATTTCGATGACGATCTCATCTGGCTTGTGCCCGGAGCGATGCTCTGGCCCCACCTACTGTACTTCCTTTTACGTTACTTCAGGCAGCACAAGAACTACAAGCTGCGACAGCTGATTCTATACAATGACGCGGTTCTGGGCGCATTCACCCTGACCCTGATCCACTTCAGTCTGGCACCCAGCCTGTTCATGCTGATCATGCTGAATTTCAGTCTGATTATTGTCGGCGGTATGACCAGCTTCCTGTATGGCAACATCGCGTTTCTGGGCGGGCTGGTGGTTTCCACGCTGTTCCTGGACGTGTCCCTGGCGCCGCTGACACCTGCGGTACTGAGCATCGTCTCCGGAGTTTGCTGCGGAATCTATGTCTGCGTGACCGCCTTTTACACCCATCAGCAGGCCCGCGCCCTGATGCTGGCAAAAACCCAGATCCAGCAACAGCGAGAGCAATCGATCACGCTCTCTCACAAACTGGCCAAGTACCTTTCCCCCCAGGTGTGGCAATCAATTTTCACCGGTGAGCGGGATGTCCGGCTGGAGACCCAGCGCAAACGTCTGGCAGTTTTCTTTTCCGACATCAAAGGCTTCACGGATCTCTCCGAGGAAATGGAAGCCGAAAGTCTGACTGAGCTGCTGAACAACTACTTCAATGAGATGTCGCAGATTGTTCTGAAGTACGGCGGCACCATCGACAAGTTCGTCGGTGACAGCATCATGGTATTTTTCGGAGACCCGACCAGCCGGGGCTCCAAGGAAGACACGCTAGCCTGTGTGGCAATGGCCATTGAGATGCGCAAGCACATGAAGATTCTGCGCCAGAAATGGAAGAGTGAAGGCATTCGTACCCCGCTACAGATCCGTATGGGAATCAGTACCGGATTCTGTACGGTCGGCAACTTTGGCGCCGAAAACCGTATGGATTACACCATCATCGGCAAGGAAGTGAATCTGGCTGCCC
>JAUIAZ010000507.1 GCA_030427465.1 Gammaproteobacteria bacterium
CAACGGTTCTGACCCTGCTGGCAGCCACCCTCTACTGCGTGGCCACACTGGCCCAGTGGCGCAGCATCAACAGTGAAGGCCAGTCCGGCTCCAGACTGCCGCTGCTGGCCGGCGGCCTCGCTGGCTGTCTGCACGCCCTCGCCCTGAGCACGGTTGCCGACAAGATCCTGGCGCTCGACGTTGCCCGCAGCCTGTCCCTGACCATGCTCGGGGCCTCCCTGCTGGTTATCCTGATCAGCATCAAGCGCCCTCTGCACCTGCTGATGCTGGTGGTCTGGCCAATCACCGCACTGACACTGATCATTTCGCTGCACGATCACCAGCTATCCGACAGCCGCAACACAATGAGCCGTGGTTTACTCAGCCACATCGGCCTGAGCATGACGGCTTTTATTGTGCTGACCGTCGCAACTCTGCAGGCAGCCATCCTTGACTGGCAGAACCGCCAGCTTAAGCAGCACCAGTTCGCGCGCCCCATGCGCATGCTGCCGCCCCTGCAAACCACGGAGCGGCTTCTGTTTGATCTGATCTGGTTCGGCATTGGCCTACTCACACTCGCAATCGTTACTGGCAGCCTGTATGTCGACAATCTGTTCAGCCAGAAAGTGGCTCACAAAACCGTTTTCACCCTTCTGAGCTGGCTTCTGTTTGCCACACTGCTGTGGGGACGCAGCCGCTGGGGATGGCGGGGACAGCGTGCCGCCCGACTGACCCTGCTGGGCAGCGGATTGCTTTTTACCGGGTTCATTGGCAGCAAATTTGTTCTTGAGTTTGTCCTTGCGACCTCAAGCAACGCTTGACTCGGAATGCCCCCGCACTATCATGGCGATACCGCCCTAACCTGTTATCGGCCCATTGAACGACGCAACCAACCTCTCACTCCTGATCACACTCTTCGTGCTGATTCTGCTTTCCGGATTCTTTTCAAGCTCTGAAACCGGAATGATGTCCCTGAACCGCTATCGCCTGAGGCATCTGGCCAAAGGGGGACATCAAGGCGCCAGGCGGGCCAGCAAACTTCTGAAAAGACCCGACCAGCTCATCGGCGTCATTCTGATCGGCAACAATTTTGTCAACATTCTGGCCTCTGCCATAGCCACGGTCCTGGCCCTGCGTATCTGGGGTGATGCCGGTATAGCCATCGCCACTACACTACTGACCATCGTCATCCTGATTTTTGCCGAAGTGACCCCCAAAACACTGGCCGCCCTCTACCCGGAAAAGGTTGCCTTCCCGGCCTCCCTGATCCTGGTCCCCTTGTTGAGAACGCTTTACCCGCTGGTCTGGGTGGTCAACCTTCTTTCAAACGGACTGATACGGATGGTCGGCATCAAAAGCGATGAAGTCGGCGGTGATCATCTGTCCCGCGAAGAACTGCGTACCCTGGTGCACGAGTCAGGCGCCAGACTCCCACAGCAACACCAGCAGATGCTACTGTCGGTTCTGGATCTGGAGCAGGTCACCGTTGAAGACATCATGATTCCCAGAGCGGAGATTCTCGGGATCGACCTGGAGGATGATCAGGAGACCATCGAAGAACAGATCCGTACCGCCCAGCACACCCGCCTGCCAGTTTACAAGGGGGATGTGAATAACATTCTCGGGATTCTGCATCTGCGCAATATTGGCCGCCTGCTGTTCGAAGAGGAGATCAACAAAGCCAAAATCCTGCAGATCTGCCGTGACCCCTACTTCATTCCAGAGGGCACGCCGCTGCATACCCAGCTATTCAACTTTCAGCGAGAAAAGCGCCGTATCGGTATTGTGGTCGATGAGTATGGTGATGTGGTTGGGCTTGCGACCCTGGAGGACATTCTCGAAGAAATCGTCGGCGAGTTCACCACCGACATGGCATCCAGCAGCCCGGACATTACCCGCACGGCAGAAGGCGAAACCCTGGTTGACGGCTCTATCTCTATCCGGACCCTGAACAAGGCCATG
>JAUIAZ010000118.1 GCA_030427465.1 Gammaproteobacteria bacterium
TGCTGATCTTCTCCGTCAAACAGTTTGAGGAAAGCTTCGCGTTCCTGAATGTGGCCATCGACCCAGTGTCGCTGGCGGTGACTGTGTATCAACTGCTTGCAGGCGGCCACCGACTGGGGGCTTTGCCTGGCAGCATCACGGGCCAGCTCCAGTGCACGGTCCAGCGCCTTTCCGGCTTCGACCGTTTCCTCGATGAGGCCAATCTGCAGGGCTTTTTCGGCGCTGAGCCTCTCTCCCAGCAGAATCATGCGCTTGGCCCAGGATTCACCGACCAGTCGGGTGAGGTTCTGGGTGCCTCCGGCGCAGGGTAACAAGCCAACGCGCGCTTCCGGTAGCGCCAGGATGGCAGATTCGCCAGCAACCCGCAGGTCACAGGCCAGCGCCACTTCCAGTCCACCGCCCATGGCATACCCATCAATCGCCGCGATGGAAACCCCGCGGAATGCCGAGAGGGTTTCGAAAGCTTCGCCAAAGGCCAGGGCCATTTGTTGCGCGATCTTGCGATCGCCATCGGCAAACAGATTCAGGTCGGCCCCGGCCGAAAAGAAACGGGCCTGTTCACTATGAATAACCAGAGAATAGACTTCGCGGTTGTCATCCAACTCACGGACCATGCGGGTCAGAAGCCGCAGGCTGGCTTCGGTCCAGGTGTTGGCGGGCGGGTTGTTGAGGGTGATGCGGGCGTTGTTCCCCTCGATGTGTAGCGCCAGTGGCTGTGTCATTCTTGGTTATCTCCCTTATTGATCGGCGTCCAGTGCGCTGAGGTCTTTCATCAGTGCGCGACGGGCAATGATGACGCGCATGATTTCGTTGGTCCCTTCCAGAATACGGTGAACACGGGTATCACGCACGTATCGCTCAAGCGGATATTCCTTCAGGTAGCCATTGCCACCGAACAGCTGCAGGGCGTCGTCACAGACCTGAAAGCAGGCATCGGTCGCGAACTGTTTGGCCATGGCGCAATACGTGGTCTTGTCTGAGTGATTCTGGTCCAGATGATGTGCCGCGAGACGCACCATCTGGCGTGCAGCCACCAGGTTGGTTGTCATGTCGGCAACTTTGAACTGCAGGCCTTGAAGGGAGGCCAGCGGACGCCCGAACTGTTCCCGTTCATGAAGATACTGTGTAGCCGCATCCAGAGCGGACTGGGCGGTGCCGACAGAACAACTGGCGATGTTGATACGACCGCCATCCAGACCGGACATGGCGATACGGAAGCCTTCCCCTTCTTCGCCGAGCCGGTCGCTGGCTGGTACCCGGACCTGATCGAAACTGACACTGCGGGTCGGTTGGCAATTCCAGCCCATCTTATGCTCGTTACGGCCATAACGGATGCCTTCTGCCTGGGCATCGACAACAAAGGCGCTGATCCCCTTGGGTCCGGGCTCTCCGGTTCGAGCCATCACCACCAGAACCTCTGTGCTGCCAGCGCCGCTGATAAACAACTTGCCCCCATTCAGCAGGTAGTGGTCCCCCTGATGACTGGCTGTGGTTTTCAGCGAAGCGGCGTCGGATCCGGCGTTCGGCTCGGTCAGACAATAAGAGGCCAGCTTACGCCCACTACAGAGATCAGGACACCAGCGAGCGACAGTTTCAGCGTTACCGAAGCGGGCAATCATCCAGGTGGCCATGTTATGGATGGTCATATAGGCCGTTGTGGCCGTGCACCCGCGCGCGAGTTCTTCAAAGATCAGACTGGCATCCAGACGGCTCAGACCCAGGCCGCCGGCAGATTCAGGGGTGTAAAGACTCAGAAAACCCAGTTCTGCCGCCTCGCGGATGGTATCCACCGGGAACAGTGACTCCCGATCCCAGCGGGCGGCATTCGGGGCCAGTGCCTGTCGCGCAAACTGTCGCGCGGTGCGTTTATAGGCCTGCTGTTCTTCGTTCAGATCAAAGTTCATTCTTACCTCGCTAGCGAAGCTGAATGCTGGTGTTGACCCCACGATCAATGTCGTCGCGGAACCAGCGGGCGGTCACGGTTTTTGTTTCCGTGTAGAAGCGAACCGCTTGCTTGCCATAGGCATGCTGGTCACCGTAAAAGCTCTTGCGCCAGCCAGTAAAGGAAAACATCGGCAAAGGGACCGGCACAGGAATATTGATGCCGACCTGACCGACCTGTATGCGTTTCTGGAATTCGTGGGCGGCAGCACCAGACGCAGTGAAAAGGGAGGTACCATTGCCGTATGGGTTACGGTTGATCAGGTCGATGGCCTCATCCAGGGTGTCCACTTCCATTCCCGCCAGAACCGGGCCAAAAATCTCTTCCTGGTACAAACGCATATGCGGCGTTACGCCAGTAAAAAAGGTCGGTCCGACCCAGTTACCCTTCGGGTAGTCGGCTACGTCGCAGTGACTGCCATCCAGACGACAAACGGCCCCTTCCGACTTGCCTGATTCGATCAACTCCAGTACCCGGGCTTTTGCCTGTGGGTTGATGAGCGGGCCAAAACCCGACGCTGAGTCACTCCAGTGGCCGGGTTTCACGGCGGCCAGCGCCTCCTGGACCCGCGGAATCAACTGGCGGGCCTCACCCACGAATACCGCCACCGAGATGGCCATGCAGCGTTGCCCCGCTGCGCCGACAGAGGCTCCTGCCAAGGCATTGATCACCTGGTTGGGCTGTGCGTCCGGCATGATCACGAGATGGTTCTTGGCGCCGGCAAAAGCCTGTACCCGCTTCAGATGCTGCGTACCAGTCCGATATACGTGCTCGGCCACCTTGACCGACCCGACAAAGGACAGGGCCGGAATGAGCGGGTGAGTCAACAACTGATCAACACAGCGAGCCTGCCCGTGGACGACTTGCAGAATCCCTGGCGGGGCTCCCGCCTCAAGGAACAGTTCGGCCAGACGAACCGGCGTCAGAGGGTCTTGCTCCGAAGGCTTGAGAATAAAGGTATTGCCACAGGCAATCGCCATCGGAAACATCCACAGAGGAATCATCGCGGGAAAGTTGAAAGGTGTAATGCCGGCACAGACGCCCAGTGGCTGGGTTAGGGTATAGCAATCGACATCCCGGGCGATGTTTTCCAGGGTTTCGCCCATGCTCAGAGAGGCAATATTGGCGGCGTGCTCGACCACTTCAATGCCTCTCCAGACGTCTCCTTTGGCATCCTCCAAGGTCTTGCCGGTTTCCCGTGACAAGCCTTCCGCCAAGGATTCATGCTGCTCTTTCAGGAGTGCCTGGTAGCGCAGCATCAAGCGTGCCCGCTCTCCCACTGGAGTCTCGCGCCAGGACTCAAACGCAGCTGCCGCCGTTGCCACTGCGCGTTCGACCTCTGCTTCTGTACACAGCGGAACTTCTGCGATCACTTCCTGAGTGCAGGGGTCGGTAACGGGTAGCCATTGGTCTGTCTGGCTTTCAGTAAAGGAATCGCCGATCAGTTGCCTGACACGTTCGCTCATGCTCGGGCCTCACATTTATTATTCTGGAAATGATTTTATATGAACCTTCTTTTTATCACAGACTGTGGAGCATGCCGATTGATTATCTTGACCTGATTGATGGACTATATTGCTCTTGAAGCTTGCAGAGTGCTGTTCATGAGCCACCCTTCCAATTGGCCCTTGCCACCCCAGAGTTACCGGCATCTGGTAGCGCCGTACAGTCTTAAAGCCGTACAGCAAAACCCTGTGGGCCGGCACCTGAATATGAGTGCACTGGGCTATTACCACCGTGCGCTGGGTCATGCGATGCAGCGCGAGAACCCGGATGACTGGCTGCTGATTCTTTGCGTGGGGGGGCAGGGGCAATTCCGCATGAACCGGGGCTGGCAAGCGGTGACAGCCGGTGATCTTATGTTGCTCCCGCCGCAGGTCAGGCACGCCTATCGCTCTGATGCTCAGGTGCCCTGGAGCATATACTGGCTGCACTTCCAGGGGGAGTTGGCTGCCGCGCTTTGCGATCGGTTACCGCCGCGCCAGACATTGTCAGAACCGGAAGCCATGATTGCCCTGTTTGAACGTTTATCCCGCTGCGTTTCAGTGAACGCCTCAACTCGCGCATGGCTGCATGCCGGCAGTCTGCTTCAGAGTTTGCTGACTTTCGCTGCGATGGATGCCGAAAGTCGGCGGGAAGAAGACCCCGGAAAAATGCCCGAGCTTGAAGCCGTCAGACAATTCATGCGAAAGCGCCTGGAAACCGGGCTGACCTTAGCCGAACTGTCCGCCCACTTCGGTATCTCGCGTTTTCACCTTGTGCGCTGGTTCCGCGCCAGAACCGGATTGCCGCCGATGGAGTATTTCATCCGTTTACGCATTGAAAAAGCCTGCCTGCTGCTGGATCGCAGCAATCAGCCAGTCCATGAAGTGGCACGTGAATGTGGCTATGCCGACCCCTATTACTTTTCACGGATTTTCCGGAAAACCATGGGGCTGTCGCCGCTCTACTATCGCAAAGGCAGGGCTGCCGGGGGCGGGCAGGGTGCCTGAAGAGCCGAAGCAAGGTTAAATTCGCTTAAAGGTCTTTGCGTACCCCTGTTCACAATGCTAATTTCATAAACAGGTTCTGAGCAGTAATGAACCGAGCATTTTTGCCATCATCTGCCGGAGGAAAAACCGTGGACGGAATTAACCATGACCTGAGCGACCTGTTTCTGCAACTGGGTCTGCCTTCAGAACAGAAAGACATTGATGCTTTCATTAATCAGCATGGGCCACTCGACCGCTCGATCCCTCTGGAGGAAGCCGGATTCTGGAACAAATCCCAGAAGGCTTTCCTCAGTCAGCAATTGCAAGCGGATGCCGACTGGGCCGAGCCTGTTGATCAGCTGAATACACTCCTGCGCTGAAGCCCTGTCAAGCAGAGGCTTCCGACAGCTCTTACCATGTACGACCCGGGATATAGCGTTCCGGGTCGTATTTATTTGTGATCTTTCCCCCAGGAACCCTTAATGAAGATCGCCATCCTATCCCGAAACTCTAACCTCTATTCAACCCGGCGACTCAAGGAAGCAGGTGAAGCCCGTGGGCACGAGGTGGATATCATTGACACCTTGCACTGCTATATGGACATCACCCGCAGTAGGCCGGCCGTGCGCTATCACGGCAAACAGTTACCCAAGTACGATGCAGTCATTCCCCGGATCGGTGCTTCCATTACGTTCTACGGCACTGCCGTGGTGCGCCAGTTTGAGATGATGGGGACTTTCTGTGTCAATGAATCGGTGGCGCTCAGCCGGTCGCGAGACAAACTCCGGTCCCTGCAACTGCTTTCGCGCAAGGATGTCGGCCTGCCCCGAACCGGGTTTGCCAACAAAGCAGATAACATCAAGGATCTGATCAAGAATGTCGGCGGTGCGCCGGTTGTGATCAAGTTGCTGGAAGGCACGCAAGGCATCGGTGTCGTACTCGCAGATACCGACAAGGCGGCTGAAAGCATTGTGGAAGCTTTTATGGGGCTGAACGCCAACATTCTCGTGCAGGAGTTCATCAAAGAAGCCGGTGGTGCTGATATCCGCTGCTTTGTCATCGGTGACAAGGTGGTTGCTGCGATGAAACGCCAAGGAGCCGAAGGTGAATTCCGGTCAAATCTGCACCGGGGCGGCACCGCCAAACTGGTTCGCCTCACAAAAGAGGAAAGAGCCACAGCGGTCAACGCCGCCAAGGTTATGGGCCTGAACGTCTGCGGCGTGGATATTCTGCAGTCTGCCAATGGCCCTCTGGTCATGGAGGTTAATTCATCGCCAGGGCTCGAAGGCATTGAGGTAGCCACCAAAAAGGATGTGGCCGGCATGATCATGGAATTTATTGAAAATAATGCCAAGCCCAACAGAACACGGACACGGGGTACAGGCTGAAAATGCCGGACAACGATTTACGTATCGGTGATGTCATCATTCCACCAGGGCGAACCGTTCAGATCGAGATGCCGGTTGTCCGTCTGTACACAGATACCGATATCCGCATGCCCATTCATGTCATGCGTAGCCGCAAGCCCGGCCCCGCAGTTTTCGTCAGTGCGGCCGTGCATGGAGATGAGCTGAACGGCATAGAGATCGTGCGTCGCCTGATCCGCCAGAAAAGCCTCAGACTGATGTGCGGTACACTTATCCTGGTACCCATCGTTAACGTCTACGGTGTGCTGAATCAGAGTCGCTACATGCCAGACCGCCGGGACCTGAACCGCAGCTTTCCGGGTTCGGCCAAGGGGTCGCTGGCCGGCATTGTGGCAGACCGCTTCATTTCCCAGATTGTGGCCCACTGTCAGTATGGAATCGACCTGCATACCGGCGCCATTCACCGTTCCAACCTGCCGCAGATACGAGCCAATCTCAAGGACGCGGAAACCCGTGAACTGGCGGAAGCGTTTGGCGTACCGGTCCTGCTGAACGCCACACTCCGGGATGGCTCCCTGCGACAGGCGGCCGTCGAGAATGATACCCGAATATTGCTTTATGAAGCCGGCCAGGCTCTGCGTTTTGACGAGTTTTCCATACGTGCCGGGATTCGCGGTATCACCAATGTACTGGCGAAACTCGGCATGGTGCGCTCAAGCGGCCGTAAAACCCAGAAGTCGCGCGTCACCCCTTTTATAGCCAACGGCAGTAACTGGACCCGCGCCAATTCCAGCGGCATCGTCAACAACCTGAAAAACCTGGGGGACCGGGTCGACAAAGGGGATGCCCTGGCAGAAATCGGCTCCCCCTTTGGTGATGTTTTCAGTCGGGTTAAAGCCAGTAAGGCCGGCATTATAATCGGCAAGCAGAACATTCCTTTGGTGCAGGAAGGTGATGCGATGTTTCATATCGCTTACTTCGAGGAAGAAGACGATGAAATCGTCGACAATATTGAAACCTTGCAGGACCTTCTCCTGCCAGACGACCTGGACCAGGATGACGAAGCATGAGCAAAGACAAAGCAGACAGACTGATCGTAGGGGCACTTGAAGTGTGCAGTTTGCCCGACCTGGGTATTCACAATCTGGAAGTGCGGGTGGACACCGGGGCCAAAACCTCTTCCCTGCATGCGGATAACGTGCGCAAGTTTATCCGCAAAGGGCGCCCCTGGGTGTCTTTTGATATTCACCCCGACGCCTACCATGTGGAGGACCTGATTGCCTGCGAATCGCCGCTACGGGACATTCGCAGCATTAAATCCTCAAACGGGCAATCTGAAGAGCGTTACGTGATAGAAACGCCGATGTTGTTGGGTGAACGGACCTGGGTGATTGAACTGACGCTGACTAACCGCGCAGAAATGAAGTTTGCCATGCTGTTGGGGCGGCAGGGGATGTCAAATCAGATACTCGTGGACCCCTCACAGAATTTTCTACTGCAATCCTCAGACTGATTCACGCCAGTTATTATAACCGTGGTTTTCTGATCAGGAAGCCACGCTCAGCGAATCGCGGGCCCTGAACCAATTCAGATTTTCAGGGAAGAAATGCAGGAAGCCCTCCACCACACCTGCCGCATAGTTGCCATTCATCGACGGCAGTTCTGCAGGTAATTGGCCGGAGGCAACGTAAAGGTTATCCGCGCAAACCCTGACCCGGGCAGCTTCCATCAGCCGGTCTTTCAGGTGTTGCTCGGCATTTGCCACCAGAACCGCAGGGTAGGGGCTTAGTAAGACGTCAATATCGTTTCCGCTGTCACCGGCAAAAAACACGCGCGAGCGATGCCACTTGACGTGTTGAACCAGCCAGTCCAAAGCCAATTTCTTGTTGGCCGACGGTGGCAGGACGTCAATCATGCCGACGCCTAGCACTTCTTCCGTGCTGGATATGACCGAAGCCTGGATGCCAAGTTCCATCAGCCGGACACGCAAGGCGCTCAGGGCACGGTCCATTTCGTTGATTTCTACATTGAAACTCAGCTTGAGCTCGGTACGAGGCAGCCCGCACTGAGGTGCCAAACCGGGAACACCAGCCAGTTTCTGCATAAGGCTGTCGCTGTTCTCTCCGCGCCAATCCTGTCTCAGGCGTTCAGACCACTCATCTACCAGTATCGGTTCATCGGTCAGGCGACAATCATAAAGGCTGCTACCGACATCGGTAATGAGAAAATCCGGAAGAGGCAGGTCATACTGGTCAATGGCTCTGAGTGCGCGATGAACATCGCGGCCGGTCAGGTAAGTCAGGGAAACGTTAGGTTGGCGAGCAATAACTGAAAACAGACGACGGGCCTCAGGCGACTCCTTAGCCAAGCCATTTGGTAATAATGTGCGGTCCAGATCGGCACACAAATGGTATTCGTCAGCAAACACTCAGCTACCCCTCATCCTCCGTGGGTTATAAAGACTAACAAATCACCCCAGGTTTTGCCATTGTTCACAATGACGCCCATAAATAATGCTCCTGATAACCGGCTTTTCTTTTCGGGGCTATCCCGCCCCTTACCGACGTCAAGGCGGCATAAGGGCTTGAGCAACAAACTGCGACTATACTGTTCGGGACGGATTTTGTGGAAAATTTCCCCCGGATAAAGATGTGAAGACCTTGTTAACAAATTTAAACATTTGCGGGATATCGTCTGGAGTAAGCGGCAAAACTTGTCTATTGATGCTGTATCTGTTTATCTACAGCGGCTTGGGCTACGCTGACGAAGGACAGACCTACGACGTTTATCCTGAGCCGATATCTCTGGCTTACTCGAATGTCGCCTCTTTTCCCTTGCAGACGGGAGAGGGCAGCAAGGTCGGCGATCCGCCGGGTCTGGCTCTGGATCTGCTGAACGCCGTGGCAGAGTCTCTGGACATCCGGATTGAATACCGGCGATTACCCAATTCCAGGGTGCTGACCGCACTGACTCTGGGCGAGGTGGATGGTGCTTTCAGTTTTTCCTACCAGCCGGATCGAACCCAGGTTGGCGTGTTCCCCTTTGAGGGGCCGGCGTTGAACAGAGACTATCGCATCACCACCATTTCCTATTATCTCTATAAACTTGCGGGTAATCCTGTCTCCTGGGATGGCAGGTCGTTTAGTGAGGTGAGTGGGTCTATCGGCATTAATTCGGGGTATTCCATATCGCGGTTTCTGGAAGCGCGGGGGCTGCATGTCGAACCGGTACCCACCACCTGGCAGAATCTGCGCAAACTGACGCTCGGCAGGATTCAGGCTTATGCCGCTCAAGGCCTGGTCACGGACCCCTTGTTGCAGCGTGACAACTTCCGGAGTGTCGTCAAGATTGAAGAGCCGCTTATCATTCAGGACTATTACCTGATTTTCAGCTATGCCTTCTACAGCCGCCATCCTGTGCTTGCCCAAAAGATCTGGCAAACCATCAGCAAAAAGAGATCAGAGGTCTGGGAAAACCAGAAAACACAATATATTGGTTTCCCTCAGTAAAATGCTGGCTACTCAAGACCGGGTCGTGGTTTGTTGCCGATAATCCAATTTATCGGCATAATATACATCTTAATAACAATAGCTTGTAGCCTGTTCCCAGAAATGACTTTACATATTGAAGACTTGGATTTACCACCAGTCATGCCGTTGTTTGACCGGGAAACACTGCAGGATTCCGGGAACGCTTTTGTCAATCACCACATCGCCAAAATCAGCCTTGGCTCTGTAGCGGATGCACCCGTGGTTTATGAGCTTGCTGTAGACTGGTTACTGGAGCAACTCCACAGCGAGAATAATTTCAAAACCTATCGCAGTGAGCTGGGAACTTTCCTGCACTGGTGCTTTGATGTCGAGGAGGTTTCAGTATCCCAGGTCAACCGACAGCGC
>JAUIAZ010000119.1 GCA_030427465.1 Gammaproteobacteria bacterium
GATAACAGATGCATGATCGACTGCAACCTGCGGTGAAGGCCGGGCACGCCCTCGGCCATCAGGGTTTTCAGTGCCTTGCCCTTCAGCGGCGTCACCCCTTTCTTTTCCAGGGTCTGACGCAAAGCTTCCAGGATTTCGGAACGCTTGGCACGGTTCTCCTCGGGGTGTGTGCTCATTTCAATCAAAGAGTCCGCCAACCTTCCGATGTCGGCAGCCAGAGCTCCCGCAACATACTGCCGGATCAGCCGCCACTTGTTCTTCATATCGACCGTATTCCCCCAGTCGATCAGGAAAAGCTCACCTTCCGGAGAGACCAGGATGTTGCCCGGGTGCAGGTCGCCATGAAATTCCTGGTAAACAAAGATGTGCTCCATGATGGTGTAGAGGAAGGTATCCGCGACTTTCCGCTGCACCCTCTCCCGGTCCAGGGACGTCAGCTCCCGGATCAGTTGATGGATCGACAGGGCGTTCTCGAGATACTCCATTTCGATAACATGGCCATTGACTGAATAAAGTTCCGGAACGGACCAGTAGCTGCTGCTCTTGCTGCGTTCGGCAAAGCGTTTCTGTATGGCGGCCTCTCCCTGGAAGTTCAGTTCCTGCTCGAAGCCTTTGGTAAACTCCTTGACCTGCTTGGACATGGATTCCAGGAATGGCAGGATTTTGGAATGCGGGGCCCAGTACTGGCTCGATATCAGCATCAGCTCCAGTGCCAGAGAACCCATCTGGAATTCCCGCTCCAGATTGTGTCTGGCCACCTTGACGATTACCGGCACGAGGACTTCCATGCCATCGCGCTTGACCGGTTTCTTGGCCAGGAATACCGAGCCGATACTGCCGGAGCGCAGCGGTTTGGCCGGATCAAAACCAAAGTAGACCTCGCCCGGGCGTTTACCGACTGAATCCAGGAAAGCCTGTGTCACTTCCTCTTCGGTCATTGGTGCCACATCCTGCTGGAACACCTTGAGCTCTCTGGCGATTTCCTCTGGCAGGAAATCCGCATTGGCGGCTGCCACCTGGGCCATCTTGATGAACAGGGGGCCAAACTCCCTGACCATCTGTGCCACGATCTGGGCCTGGGCCGAGAAGTCTTTGGGGTCGGTCTGCAAGAAAGGCTTGATATAGCGGATGGCGCGGATCTGACGACGCAGAATGACGGCATCACTGCGCAGTATGCGAGCCTTGTAGACCATGTCCCCGATTGCTGTCTGGTTGAAACGACGGACGTGCTTGACCCGGTTCATCAGGTCCACCAGCAGGGGCTCGTAGGTGCGCAGAACCGAGCGCGTAATTTCCAGGTTGAGTTCAACCAGCCCCTTCATTTCCGGCGCGTTGTTCAGCTCGTGGAAGAACTGCCAGAACTCCTCGATGACTGCATCCGGGATTTCTACCGGACTACGCGCGACCACCTGCTTGACCAGGAAGCGGATGAGACCTTCCGTGGTTTCTTCATTCGGAATGATCTTGTATCGCCGCAGGGTCTGCGTCAGAGACCGGGAATGGTCTGAAATCGGGTGATGGCTCAGAATGGCGAACAAGCGGTCCAGTTCGTAGGCCAGGGTTTCCCGCTGCACATCCTGCTGACTGACCAGAAGCTGGGCAATAGGCACAAAGGCACTGGGCAACTTCGCGGTACTGAGCGCCAGCTCGCTTACGCCCTTGAGGGCGTTTCCTGTTCTCTGTCTGAGCACAGGAAGATTTATTTCCACGATATTTTTCTTGGAATCAGGGTCGGACATAGCAGTCATGAAGGGCAACTTCTTTTTTTCCCTACTGTAGCAATTTCGGTGGCCGACAAAAAGTGAGAGAATGCAAATGAACAACGGTCACTGAAATAAACAGGAGAAAAGGATGTCAATGACACCAACTGCTTTGATCACCGGCGCGTCTTCCGGAATTGGTGAAGCCCTGGCCCGTGAATTCGCCGGACGCAGCTGGGGGCTGGTGCTGGTCGCACGCCGGACAGAAAAACTGGAAGCCCTGGCCAGCACGCTCAAGGCCAAGTTCGGCACCCCCTGCCATGTCATCGGACTGGACCTGACGAAGAGCAACGCCGCCCGGATCCTGTTTGATGAAGTCAGCTCCCGCAATCTCACCATTGACTGTCTGGTCAACAATGCCGGCCGCGGGGATTTCGGCGCATTTGACTCAAGAGACTGGAAGCGGGACGAAGAAACCATTCAACTGAATGTCACTGTACTCACCTCGCTCTGTCATCTGTTTTCCGGCCCTATGCTGGAGCGTGGCAGCGGCAATATCCTGAACATCGCGTCCGTGGCCGGCTTCATTCCCGGCCCGAATCTGGCGGTTTATCACGCCACCAAAGCTTACGTCCTGAGCCTGTCCCGCGCCCTGCATGCCGAACTGAGCTCACGTGGGGTCACGGTTACCGCGTCCTGCCCCGGCCCCACCCAGTCAGAGTTCTTCGATCATCCGGGGACAGAAGATATCAAGGCACTGGAACTGGTCAGGTTCATGCCCGCCAAGCAGGTCGCTGAGGAAGCGGTGGATGCCACGCTTCAGGGGAAATCCGTGGTGGTTCACGGCTGGCTGAACAAAACGGTGGTGGAAAGTGCCCGTCTGGTACCTACTCGCCTGCTGGCACCGCTGGTCAAGCAATTCATGCGTTGAACCCGTTGTGGGCAGCCCCGATGCTGTCTATGATCGGGGTAGTTACCCTGCGCCTGAAGAGGACGAGAATACCATGCTCAGAGCCGATCAATGCGTCATCACACTGGTTGATGTACAAGGCAAACTGGCGCGTCTGATGCACCACTCTGATGATCTGCTCGTGCAGCTGCAGAGACTGTTGAGGGGCGCGCGCCTGTTCGATATTCCGGTAATCTGGGTTGAACAGGTACCCGACAAACTGGGGCCCACCGCCGAAGAGCTACAGCCTTTGCTGGAAGGCCTCACCCCCATATCGAAGCATTCATTTGGCTGTTATGGCGAACCGGCTTACCGAGAAGCACTCGAGAAGACGCGTCGTGAACACGTGGTAGTCTGCGGCATTGAAAGTCATGTCTGCGTCTACCAGACCGTAGCCAATCTGCTGCGCGCACGCTACGCCGTGCACACTGTTGAAGATGCCATCTCCTCCAGGACCAAGGAGAATCGACGCCTTGGCCTGGACCGCATGCGAGCGCTCGGGGCCACGCCGACCAGCGTGGAAATGTTACTCTTTGAGTTTCAGCAGGAAGCCCAAGGCCCCCTGTTCCGGGAGATGGCGCGACTCTTTCGGTAGCATCAATCCGATCAGCAGTCGTTGGGAAACCTGCCTGGTGACCACACGGCTCACTCAGCCTTGGCCGGCTCCGGAAGATCACCATGCATCAGATCCTCTGCGGCCTTGTCACTGCGAACTGCATACAGCAGCCCTCCGATACCCGCCGACACAAAGGACTGTAGCCGCATCAGCAGCGCGCTGGCCAGAGCGGCTTCCGGCGGTACACCCAACCCCCCCAGAACCAAGGTGAAAGCAAATTCCATGACGCCAATATTGCCGATGGATAACGGTACATTCATGATCACCATGATCAGGGGGACAGCAGTGACCATGGTCCAGAGCGTGGTTTCAGGGGCGAACGCTGCAACCATAATCCAGACCCAGATAATGGCAAAAACATAGAAAAGCGCCGAGAAAACCATGGATACCAACAGTGCGCGCGGTTGGTGCCGGTATAGCTTGACACCATTCTGGAACTTGCGAAAAACAGCGAAAACCTTTTCAAGTCTGGCAATCCGGCGCACAAGCTGGGCTTCAAGCCAGGCCAGGGGCCGTTCGTCAAAGATCAGCCAGGCAATCACGCACAGCCCCAATACGGAAACCGCCAGCGCCAGTTCCATCAGGGGCTGGTCAAGCAATGCAGACTGAAACAGCCCCACGCCCAGGGCGAGAAACATCAGCATGACCAGCCCGGTAAAACGCTCCATGAACACTGCGGCGGCAACCTGGGCACCCAGATTGGTGGCCTTCCTGTGCAGGTGGACACGAATCAGATCACCGCCAATATTGCTGGGCAGTACCAGATTGAAAAATCGCCCCATCAGATAGTAGGCCAGGAGCTGGCCACGTCTGGAAGGCACGTCGATGGCAATTGCCAGGTAATACCACTTAAGCGAACTGACGATATCCTGGGTCAAGGGAAATATCAGTGCGAGCAGTAACAGAGGCAGGTTGGCACCGGTAAGCGTCTGGATGAACTCACGACGACCTTCTTCACTGAAGAGTCCGGTTTGCCAGGCGACAAAAAACAACAGTCCGAAAGTGACCAGAAACCTCAGAATGGTCATCAGTGTCGATTTCATAGGGGAACGTCCTTTTCGATGCATCGCAAGCCTAACCTACATAGGATAGATCAAACGACGCATCCCGGAGTCTACCAGCCTACGCGAATACAGAACACCCGATTTTCCGGTGCGCACCTACTGGCCCGGAAAGGCTCAGTGGCAGCGGACCTGTGCATTCAGATAGCAGCGCAAACGGTACACTGCCTCTTTCTGCGAACGGCGATTCTTCACCATGCCAACGGTTCGTTTATAAACAGACGAAAGAGACTCACGACGGGTCAGGGTATCTCGCGAAATGGAAGTTCCTACAACGGGATAACCTTCCCTTTCCAGAGTGTCTGCTGCGACCCCCTCGAAAAGTTCGATTTCCCGGTTACCCAAAGCTTTCTTCCACTTGTTCCGGTTTCCGGTCTGCAAGCCAAGTTTCAGCTTCTGGGCGTTCTTTTTCTCTATATTCGCAGGCAACCTTTCTTTACTGAATTCCAGCATGGAGTCGCTGTAGTCCTCATCAAGAAACCCACAGATTTGCTCAAGAACGGCCACCGGTTCGGCCAGCAGTTCCTCATAATGCACGGTCAGCTGCTGGTCGGGATTCACGCGCTCCAGGGCATGCTGATTCTTGTCGAGATAGTTGCACCAGTATTTCGCTGCATCACGGGGGTTTTTGGGCCCAAATTCCGTGTCCAGCAGCGACATCATTACATCTCTTCCGTCCCGCACGATATTGAGATATTTGGCCTCAGGGAAGTAGTCGAGCAAGGCATCAATGGTGTGCGCATTCTGAGGGGTTTTCTCACCCCAGCGGGGTTTTCCCTGAGTTTTCTGCCACTGCTCCATGAAGGCGCGGAACACAGAGCCGAAGTCTACGCTTTCCAGCGAATCCAGCCGGGTCAAGACGGCAGACGCATCAATCACGCCCTCCAGATCTTCCTGGAGCCTGATACTGCCAGCAATATCAGAAACGAGAACCCTTCGGTTACTGTCCTTGTTCAGGTCACCATAGGCGGATAGCAAGGGCAAAAAATGCGGAAAGATCTGGGTTTCCTGCGGCACACAGAGGCGCGGGTGCGCATTAATCATGCGGGAAAGCAAAGAAGTACCAGAGCGTGGACAACCAAGTATGAAGAATGGTGTAGAGGTCGACACAGGAGCGACCGGAGTAGTAAGGGCGGATTCCATGGTAGTAGTACCTTTAAAACTTGTTTTATCGGGAACAGACAGCTTTTATAGTTAGAATGCTGGCGGTGCCAGGCCACTATATTGATTAGGGCTCCATGGCATCGTGTCCGTTTTGTTCTACGTCCGCTGACTCTGATGACAACAGAAATGCAAAACACAAACAAGTTATTGGTGCATAAAAATGAGGAAGTCGACGCCCTGCTCTCACCTTGCGGTGGCCAGCTTCTGCGTTACCAGAAGCATGCAGAGCAACCCCTGCTGTGGACCAACCCCAATGCGGACTACTCCGGCCAACAGGCTATCCGCGAGGGCATACCGGTCTGCTGGCCCTGGTTTGGGCAACTCTCACGCAACCCGGAGACGATTCAGTCTCTGTGGCAAAATCTGGACAAGATTCCCGCACACGGACTGGTTCGGAATACTGTCTGGAAAACCATCCCGGCATCCGACTGGTGGGATGAGCCCCTGCGGGAACCGGCAGACTACTTCTTTGAACTAAGCGTCCACCACGAAAACACCTCACTGGGAATACAAGTTGCCTACGCCCTGACACCCCACCTCAGGATCTCGGTGAACAGCTGCAATCAGGGCCGGCAACCAGTGACCTTCAGCCTGGCGCTGCACAGCTATCTGGCTATCAGCGACCTGGACGCTGTCGAAATCCGTGGGCTGCAGGGGTTGCGCTATTTTGATTCAGCTGACAACTGGAAAGCCCAGAAGCAAGGCACACCTTTCCGGATTCAGGCCGAGGTTGACCGGGTGTTTCCCAAGGTGCCTGAACGTATCGAACTGATTGATCAGGGCTGGAAGCGCAAAGTTGTACTCGAAAGTCTGGGGCTGCCGAGCGCGGTGGTCTGGAATCCTGGTGCAGACAAGTCCGGCTCCATCAGTCAGTTCACGCCACAAGCCTACCGCAACATGCTTTGTATCGAAAACGCGGCTCTACTGCAGAATGCACAGAATCTGGCCCCGGAAGAAACCCACCAGGCGCACCTGTCAATACGGGCGGAAAGCCTCTGAATCAGAAGCGTTTTAGTGAGCTTGGTCTACACTTAGAAAAACCCTTCAAGGAGCTTTTTTGAGTGAGCCTGAACCATAACGACTTTTCTGAAGCACTCGATCAACGTGTCCACCAAGGCAAACTGGACATTCCCATGCTGCCGGAAGTTGCCCACCGGGTCATTCAGATCACCAACGACCCGGACTCGGATGCCTCTCAGTTGATGCGGGTCATACAAACCGATCAGGCGCTCGCGGCCAAAATCATGAAAACTGCCAACTCGGCAGCCTACGCGCCGACGGCCGCTATCGTGTCCCTGCAGCAGGCCATAGCCCGACTGGGGATGAATACCATACGCAATATCGCGCTGGCTTCGTCGCTGAACGCACGCATGTTCAAGGCTCCGGGGCTGGAGGGACATATTGAAAACATCTGGCAACACTCACTGGCTTCGGCCCTGTGGGCGAAAGAGTTGGCCAGAGGCACCCGGTCAAACGTTGAAACAGCCTTCCTCTGTGGTCTGCTGAGCAACATCGGCGTACCGATCATGCTTCAGGAAGTCGTAGACATTGCCCGTGACGAGAATCTGATGGACAACGTAGAACTGATCATGGAGGTCACCCATGAACTGGCTCCTGATGCTGCGCGGCTGGCTCTGGAATCCTGGAAGATGCCGGCGATTGTCACCGACGCCATCATTCACAAGGACAACTTCATGGAAGCCGGACTGGGCAAGGAACTGGCGATGATTATTGCCGCGGCCTCACAGTTTGCACAGGTGATGTGTACCGAGTACCCGGAAGTGGAAGACCTCAAGAAAGTGCCGGTTCTGGCGGAACTCAACCTGTACCCTGATGAGGTCGACAGCATCCTGATGAAAGCACCGGGCATCCGTGAGGCTTTGGAGGCCCTGAGAGCATGAGAGAATCCTACGACTTGCTGGTGATCGGTAGCGGACCGGCGGGACAGAAGGCTGCTGTTCAGGCGGCCAAATCCGGCAGGACAGTCGCTTTGATTGAACGCGATAAAGTACTTGGCGGTGCCTGTGTGCATCGCGGCACCATTCCCAGCAAGACCCTGCGGGAAAATGCCTTGCGGCTGCGCAACATGCGCAAGAACGCCCTTTTGCTGGAGCAGACGGTTAACGAAGAAACCGAAATGGCTACGCTGTTCTACCGCCTGGATGATGTGCTGAAAGCGCATGACGAGTATATGGGCGAGCAAATCCATCGTAATCACATTGATCGCATTCACGGCCATGCCAGCTTTTTGGATACCCATCACCTGGAGGTCATGACGGTAAAAGGCGATCGCAGGCGTTTGCGGGGCGAGAATATTGTTATCGCAACGGGCTCCTATCCGCGTCACCCACCAGAGCTTCCGATTGACCATGAACACATTCTCGACAGTGATTCGATCCTGTCCATGCTCTACCTGCCCAAGAGCCTGACTGTTCTGGGCGGGGGTGTTATTGCCAGCGAATACGCTTCCATCTTTCAGGCGCTGGGCGTCAAGGTCACCATGATAGACCGCTATCCCTTGCCCCTGGGCTTTCTGGACCAGGACCTGACCGAGCATTTTGTGCGGTCTTTTGAAAATATGGGCGGCACCTGGATCGGCTCAGCGGATCCACAGGGAGGCAAAGTCTATTTCGACGGCATCAGCGAAGTGGTTACAGAACTTGCCGACGGCCGTCAGGTGCGCAGCGAGAAACTGCTCTGTGCGGCTGGTCGGGTCGCCAATGTCAAGGGGCTGGCGATTGACAAGGCCGGTCTTGAACTGGATGAACGGGGCGTTATACCCGTGGACAGCCAGCTGCGCACGAGAGTGCAGCACATTTATGCGGCCGGTGATGTGGTGGGCCCCCCTTCCCTGGCCTCTGCCTCCATGGAACAAGGTCGCCGGGCCAGTTGCAACATGGCCGATATCGAAGTCGGGGTGATGCCTGACATGATGCCCATCGGGATCTATGGCATTCCAGAGCTGTCATCAGTCGGTATGAGCGAGCAGCAAGCACGCAAGGCCTATGGAAATGACATCATCATCGGAAAGGCGCACTTTTCCGAGATCGCGCGCGGCCTCATCAGTGGCAATGAGGATGGACTACTGAAAATGGTATCCGACCCACAGGGCAAAAAACTGCTCGGCGTACAGATCGTGGGTGAAGGCGCAACCGAGCTGATACATATTGGGCAGATGGCCCTGATTTCAGGTTCAGATATCGATCTGTTTATTGAAAGCATCTTCAACTTCCCCACACTGGCCGAGGCCTATCGGGTTGCCGCTCTGGCCATAGTCGGCAAGCGAGCCAAGGGAGGCATGGTCTGCTGACATCTTTCGTCAGAATTGGCCGGCATCCTGACGCTTTTCTGCCGGCCTGCTGACAACTCAGGGTCGGATAGTAAGAGCTCGATTCCCTGCTGGAGCTCTCACCATGCTGCGTCACCCTACTGCTTACCTGATCTGCATCCTTCTGTTGATTCTGGTTCACTCAGCCCAGAGCCATGCCTCTGGGGATCTCATGCTCACCGGGCCAGGCTCTGAATCAGTTCCCGCCCTGCTGACAAGATATCGGGTGGACATCCATGGAAGAATCGCCGTCGTGCAATTGGAGCAGGTCTTCCTGAACGACAGCCCCGAATGGCAGGACGCCGTTTACCGCTACCCACTACCCGAGGGTGCTGCGGTCTACCAAATGCGAGTAGATGCCGGAGAGACCCGACTGGAAGGCCGGGTCGTTGAAAAGCAGGAAGCCACCCAGCAATACCAGCAGGCACGGGCCGCAGGAAAGCAGGCTGCTTTGACTGTTCAGGAGCGCCCCAACCTGTTCCGTCAGCATATCAGTGCCCTGCCCCCCGGCCAGCAGGTACATGTGCATCTGACGTTTCAGACTCGGGTCGATTTTCACACTGGCCAGTTCAGTTTCGATCTGCCCCTCACCTACACCCCGCGCTATGCTTTCGAAAGCACATCGGACACGTCTTCTCTGACCCCGCCGCAGGTATTCGCGAACCCGGAAGATCAGCCAGAACGGACACTGGAGATCGAGATCCACTTGCCCGGATGGTCAGCAATACATGAATTGTACAGCCCGTCCCACCCGCTGACTGAAGATTTATCTCAGGGGCGCGGCCTGGTGCGTGTCGAAGGGGGAGCCGGGGCCTTGCAA
>JAUIAZ010000120.1 GCA_030427465.1 Gammaproteobacteria bacterium
GTCCGCCAGGGGTGACTGCAGACTACCGGCGCTGATCAGATCGCAAAGCCATTGCACGAACTGGGGATTCTGGCGCCAAGGGCTCAGGGTCAGGGCTTCTACCATGCTGTTTTCGCTCAGGCGTTCCACGGCGGGTCGCAGGGTCTCGGGTAAGCGGTAAACCTTGCCATCCACATAGACTTCCAGATGTTGCTGCGAGGTATCCACTGCCGAAAGCAGAAAGCGCGAACCCTCGTTGCGAAACAATACCATTTCAGGCATCGCCAGCAACTGGCCCATGGCCTGCCGGGAAGGCACCAGCGCTTCCTCTGGGGGCTGCACGGTGTGATCCTGCTTGGGTTCTGACAGAAAAGTACCCAGCCATTCACCGAATTGAGCGGACCTCACTTTTTCAGCCAACCAGTTCCTGGCCTCTGCCACGATCCTCGGATCCAGCTCCAGCGGTTTGCCGCTATCTGCGTAGTCGTGGGAGAACGCGGGTTTCTCGACTGCCGGATCTGCGATCCAGTGCCCGAGCAGATCAGGCAGCATTTCGTCCCAGGTGGGGGCGCGGAATCCGACGCTCAGGGTAATGCCATTTTCCAGAGCAACGCCATGGTGCGCCAGTTGCGGCGGTAGATAAAGAATGTCACCGGGTTCCAGAATCCACTCTTCCTCAACGGGCATGTTTTCGAGAATTCTCAGCGGAGTGCCCCTAACGCGGGCGCTGTTTTCGTCACAGGCTGGTCCGACTTGCCAGCGGCGCCTGCCCTTGGCCTGAATCAGAAAGACATCGTAATTGTCATAGTGGGGCCCCACACTGCCGCCGGCCGGCGCAAAACTGGCCATGATGTCATCCAGCCGCCAGGCCGGTAAAAAGCGGAAACGGTCTAGCAGGCTCATGATGTCCAGTGACCATTGGTCCAGGCCCTGAATCAGTAAGGTCCAGCCCGCGCCTGGCAAGGTCTGCAGTTTTTCCTCGGAAAAAGGGCCGCTTTCGAGTTGCCAGGGTTTCCCCTCCAGGGTCTCCCAGATCAGTCGGGATTCAACCTCGGGCTCCATGGCAAGACCGGCCAGATCGTTTTCATCGATATCACAGAAGTCCGCGGGTAGCCCCTGACGGATCAGCAGCGGTTTCTTTTGCCAGTATTCAGTGAGGAACTGAGTGGCCGAGAGGCCACCCAGAGGGGCTTTGGCCAATGCCATTACTCAGTCCGTTGCTTCAGCTCACGGGTCTGCTTGACAGCGTTTCCGATGTAGCTTGACGGCGTCATTGCCATCAGTCGCTCTTTGTCAGCCTGGGGGATGTCCAGACTTCCGATAAAGGTCTGAATGGAATCCTGCGTGATGGCCTTGCCGCGTGTGAGTTCCTTAAGCTTCTCGTAGGCACCTTCGATGGCGTAGCGGCGCATCACGGTCTGTACCGGTTCGGCCAGTACCTCCCAGGCATTGTCGAGGTCCTCAGCCAGTCGCTGCGGGTTGAGCTTCAGCTTGCCCAGGCCTTTCAGCGTGGCCTGATAAGCGATCAGGCTGTGGGCCAGCCCGACTCCTAGATTCCGCAGAACCGTTGAGTCGGTCAGGTCCCGTTGCCAGCGTGAAACAGGGAGTTTGCGGCTGAGGTGCTCCATGATCGCATTGGCAATGCCGAGATTACCTTCAGAGTTTTCGAAATCGATCGGGTTGACCTTGTGTGGCATGGTTGAAGAACCGACTTCACCGGCCACGGTGCGCTGCCCAAAATAACCCAGGCTGATGTAGCCCCAGATGTCCCGGTCCATATCCAGCACTATGGTGTTGAAGCGGCACACGGCATCGAAAAGCTCCGCGACATAGTCGTGAGGTTCAATCTGGGTGGTGTAGGGGTTCCAGCTCAGACCCAGGCCCTTTATCAGGCCCCTGGCATGCGCTTCCCAGTCCACATCCGGGTAAGCGGAGCAGTGAGCGTTGTAGTTGCCCACAGCACCATTGATCTTGCCGAGGAATTCAATCTGGTCAATCTGCTTCAGTTGACGGCGAAGTCGAGCAACCACGTTCGCCAGTTCCTTGCCAACGGTTGTGGGGGAGGCGGTCTGACCATGCGTGCGTGAGAGCATGGGTGCTTCTGCAAAATCCTCAGCCAGCGCGGCGACTTTGTCAGTGACCTCGGCCATGGCTGGACGAATAATCTGTTGCATGCCGCGCTTGAGCATCAGCGCATACGACAGATTGTTGATGTCCTCGGACGTGCAGGCAAAGTGAACGAATTCGTTCAGGTTACTGAGAACGGATGGGGCCCCCTTGTCTTTGAACGCTTCCTTGATGAAGTATTCAACGGCCTTGACATCATGGTTGGTCGTTCTTTCGATCTCTTTGACCCGGGCGGCATTTTCCTGTGTGAAATTGGCCACCAGGTGATCGAGAAATTCGTTGGTTTGATCATCGAAAGGGGATACCTCGACAATACCGGGGTTGGCCGCCAGCGCCTGAAGCCAGCGGATTTCCACTTCCACACGGGCGTGGATCAGACCAAATTCGCTGAAGTAGGGGCGCAGCGCGGTAGTTTTGCTGCCGTATCGCCCGTCAACTGGAGACAGTGCAGTGAGTTCACTGAGTGACATAATTTTCTCTCTTGATAATCAGGATTGGGTCAGGTTTTGAATGGCTTCCATCATCTGCTTGCGGACAAACAGCAGCTTCCAGCGACGTCCACCGATCTGGTGCCAGAGTACGGCGGAGCGGATACCTGCCAGAAGCACCGCACGTATCCGCTCGGCATTTTCGGCTACCTGCAGAAAGCGCGGTTCACCGCTGACCTGCAGTCGCTGGGGTAAGGTGCTCAGGGTGTCGGAATACAGACTGGCGAAGGCCCGTATGATGTTCTGATGCGTGGCCTCGTAATGAGTCGCCTGTTGCTCAATCTGGCCCAGGCGCTCACGGATAACATCCATGAGGTCCCCGCGCTTGCGCAGCTTGCTTTCCAGGAACAGTAAGGTCAGGCCATAACGCAGGGTATTCATGTGCTGGCGGTCCTGGTTCTTGCCCAGCATGTTGCGTAACTCGCGCAGCCCCAATTGCAGCCCGTAGCGATCACCGTAAACTTCAGACACACTTTCCACATTATTCCGCAGCAGGCTTTTGATGCTGCAATCGAAGGCGTTTTCCGGAACCGTACCCTGACGGGCAATCTGGTCGACAATGGCTGCCGCCTGAAAAACTCCGGCCAGAGCCAGTGTCTGGTCTTCCATGCTATAGGCCAAGCGTTTTACTCCCCGGCTGATTTGATTGACTATTATACACTGCTGGTTTCATCAATGACGCCCCCGCCCAGACACTGGTTGCCAAGGTAGAACACGACAGACTGTCCGGGTGTCACCGCGCGCTGTGGCTGGTCAAATACTACTTCAGCCTGGTCGCCTGACCAGTTCAGCCAGCCAGCCTGATCCGGCTGCCGGTAACGGGTTTTGGCAGTGCAACGGACCGGAACCCGGGTCGCCGGAGGGGTGATCCAGTTCAGGCGTGAGGCCTTCAGCGACTGGCTGAACAGGCGAGGGTGATTCTTCCCCTGTGCCACAACCAAGGTGTTGTCCTGCAGCCGCTTCTCAACTACGTACCAGGGCGCTTCGCCGTGGCCGGAAACGCCCCCGATACCCAGGCCCTGCCTCTGGCCGAGCGTGTGATACATCAACCCGGCATGCTCACCCAGTGTCTCGCCCTCATCGGAAACAACCGGGCCTGGCTGTGCCGGTATGTAAGTCTGCAGGAAGTCCTTGAACTTGCGCTCGCCGATAAAGCAGATACCGGTGCTGTCTTTCTTGTCGTGCGTAACCAGACCGATCTCACTGGCCAGCCGCCGGACTTCCGGTTTTTTCATGCCGCCCAACGGAAACAGGGTTTTTGCCAGCGCTTCGCGGGCAACCGCGTGCAGGAAGTAGCTCTGATCCTTGTTGCTGTCAGCACCACGTATCAGGGCGGTGCCATCTGGCAGCCGCATGGTCTGTGCATAGTGGCCGGTGGCGATGGCGTCGGCACCCAGGGCCAGGGCGTAATCCAGAAAGGCCCGGAACTTGACCTCTTTATTGCAGAGAATATCGGGGTTGGGGGTGCGTCCGGCCCGGTACTCTTCAAGGAAATGTTCAAACACACGATCCCAGTACTCCGCGCTGAAGCTGGCGGTGTGCAGAGGGATTCCCAAATGTTCGGCAACCTGGCTGGCATCCTCCAGGTCAGCCATCGCCGTGCAGTACTCCGTCCCATCGTCTTCGTCCCAGTTCTTCATGAACAGGCCTTCGACCTGATACCCGAGCTGTTTGAGAACCCAGGCGGAAACCGAGGAGTCCACGCCCCCAGACAGGCCAACAATGACGCGCTTACCCGCTTCCGCTGTGACCGAAGTGGCCCCCATAGTCAATCTCACTTACCACAAAAGCGCGCATTATAAGCTGTCAGGACTCAAAAATCAGGTCTAAGGGAAAGCGCCTTCCGCTCTGGTAATCCCGAAGGCATTGGCTGACCAGCTGGCTGCGCAGACGCCCTTGCTGTTCGGCGTCGAGAATGTCACTGGCTGTCATCCAGTGGGCGGCCAGAATATCGCTGTCCTGCGGGCCGGAATGCTGCACCCGGGCTGCCGCACTGAAGCAGTAGCGGTGGTAGACCGAGCCGGAGTCCGCCAGGTGTAACACATAAATACCCAGAAATTTGTCGAGCGTTACCTCCCAGCCTGTTTCTTCCAGAGTCTCCCGCAAGGCGGCATCAAAAATCCGCTCACCGGGCTCTACGTGCCCGGCGGGCTGGTTGAAAACCGCTTTGCCGTCGATCAGTTCTTCTACCATCAGGAAGTGATTGTCGCGTTCAACGATGGTGGCGACGGTGACATTCGGATGCCAGCGATCTTTCAGAGCGGGGTTTTGAGTCATCGGGATTATTGCCTCGATCGGTTTATTGGAGTGTAGTGCTGGTTCTACAGCACTTATTCAGGTGCTTTACGCCGTGGTGTCCCCGAACGATGCCTGTTCACCGGCTTTCTGGGCAGATTCACCGTCACCCGGATGCTTTCCCCCGGTTGCAGATTGTCAATCTGCCAGGGACCAATCTGCCGTCTTACCAGTCGCAGTGTCGGGTAGCCGATGGCGGCGGTCATGCGGCGAACCTGACGGTTTCGCCCCTCGCTGATGGTGATTTCGAGCCAGCGTGTAGGAATGCTGGCCCGGGTTCTGACGGGTGGCTCGCGCTCCCACAGCGTGGGTTCCGGGATCAGCCGGGCCTCGGCCGGACGGGTCTGACCATCTTTTAACATCACGCCCTGGCGCAGAGGCACCAGATCATTATCACTCAAGGCGCCTTCAACCTGAACCCAGTATGTCTTGGGCAGTTTGTGCCTGGGGTCAGCGATACGCGCCTGCAACTGACCATTATTGGTCAGCAACAGAAGTCCCTCGGAGTCATAGTCGAGGCGTCCGGCCGGGTAAAACCCGGTTTCCTTTATCCACTGAGCCAGCGTGGTCCGACCTTTTTCATCGGTGAACTGCGACAGCACGTGCATGGGTTTGTTGAAGAGAATCAGATTGTGCATTTGGTTTGTTGGTTAGACCAATTCGGATTACTATGGCTTATCCATACGGAAATTCAGCCCAAGCAGAGAAGGAGCCATTCATGGGATACCAGAAGATCCGCGTGCCAGCTGACGGTGACAAAATCACTGTTAATGCTGACCTCTCCCTGACCGTGCCCAATCATCCGATTATACCATTCATTGAAGGGGACGGTATCGGCGTGGATATTACGCCGGTGATGCGCAAGGTGGTGGATGCCGCCATCGAAAAGGCCTACGGTAATCGCCGCAGCATTGCCTGGATGGAGGTCTACACCGGCGAAAAGGCCACGCATGTTTACGGTGAGAATGAGTGGTTACCTGAAGAGACGCTGGAAGTGTTGCAGGAGTACTCGGTCGGTATAAAGGGGCCTCTGACTACGCCGGTTGGCGGTGGCATCCGTTCTCTGAATGTGGCCCTCCGGCAGAAACTCGATCTCTACGTATGCATGCGTCCGGTGCGCTGGTTCAAAGGCGTGCCAAGTCCGGTTCAGCAACCGGAGAAGACCGACATGGTGATTTTCCGTGAAAATTCCGAAGACATTTATGCCGGTATTGAGTGGAAGGCAAACAGCGAAGATGCCAAGCGGCTGATCCGCTTTCTGCGGGAGGAGATGGGGGTTACCCAGATCCGCTTCCCGGAAAACTGTGGCATTGGCATTAAACCGGTATCAGAGGAAGGCACCAAGCGGCTTGTTCGCAAGGCGATCCAGTACGCTATCGACAATGATTGCCCGTCAGTGACTCTGGTGCACAAGGGCAACATCATGAAGTACACAGAGGGAGCCTTCAAAGACTGGGGCTACGAACTGGCCCGCGAGCGTTTTGGCGCAGAAGCTCTGGATGGTGGTCCCTGGCACCGCCTCAAGAATCCGAAAACCGGCCGCGAGATTATCGTCAAGGATGTGATAGCAGATGCCTTCCTGCAGCAGATCCTCATGCGCCCGGAGGACTACAGCGTAATCGCCACTCTGAACCTGAACGGTGACTACATCTCAGATGCGCTGGCTGCCGAGGTGGGCGGCATTGGCATCGCGCCAGGTGCCAACATGGGGGGCAGTGTGGCACTGTTTGAGGCGACTCACGGCACGGCACCCAAATATGCAGGCCAGGATAAGGTTAACCCGGGTTCTCTGGTGCTTTCGGCAGAAATGATGCTGCGTCACATGGGGTGGAATGAAGCGGCGGACCTCATCCTGAAAGGGGTGGGTGGTGCCATTGAGGCGAAGACGGTGACTTATGACTTTGAGCGTCTGATGCCCTCGGCGAAGCTGCTGAAAACGTCCGAGTTCGGTGACGCTATCATCTCTCACATGTGACCGGGGACAAGCTCTGTCTGAGCGGCATTCCGTTTTTGGCGTGCCGTGAGCATTTAAAAAATTGTTACAGATACATGAGTGCCACCCCGGCATCGCCGGAGCGGTGATGTGGCTCAGCCAGACAGACACATGTGCTCGCGAAGCGCTGTCACAGCGCACCAGAATGCGGCCGGCAAGCCGCATAACGGTTCGGATTCAGGCGTTCACGGCTCGTAAAGTCGCTTTGGGCTGCTCTGGCTGTGTTTCGGAAACAGATCCGGTTACGGCCCTGACGGGCTCGGATCTCGGGGCTGAAGCGGCATCCTGACCATCACGGTGTTCCAGCATGTCCAGCGGCTGGATATTGACGGCGTGGTACCCTTTGCCACTGGGCGTGACATCAAACTGGACGGATTGCCCGGCCTTAAGTGTTTTGTAGCCTTCCATTTGGATGGCTGAGAAATGGGCGAATAGATCTTCGTTGCTCAGTTCGGCTTCGTCTTCATTGGCGATGATAAAGCCGTAGCCTTTGGCATTATTGAACCACTTTACTTTACCTTGAGGCATGGGTCGACTCCCTTGTCGTTTCCGACAGACTTAACCGTCTGTCAATATTATTTTTTTTGCACCACTAATAGTATTATAAAGTCCAACCCAATAAAAGCGCAGGTTCGGCATTGATTCCTGCCTTTTTGTCCCCATCTCGTTAAACAGGAAGCAGGTGGGCCAGGAATGGCCAAGGTACGTACGGTTCAGTAATGGTTACGAAATTTAATAAAGCAGCAATGGGTAATTTGTCCGGCAGTCGACTAGTATTAAATCAGGGTCCGGACGATGACCAGCAGGACGACCGGGTAGGGGATCTCGCAGTAGCCCCCGAGAAACCGGCTCTGAAACGTCCGTCCATGTATAACGTTGTCATGCACAACGATGATTTTACTCCGATGGAGTTTGTGGTTGAGGTGCTGATGGTGTTTTTCAGCATGCCCGAACCCAAGGCCACCCAGGTGATGCTGGCAGTGCACACTCAGGGCAGAGCGGTCTGCGGGAGTTACACGCGGGATATCGCGGAAACCAAGGCAGCCCAGGTCAACCAATACTCTTCGGAGAACGAGCATCCGCTGCTCTGTGAAATAGAGCGAGCTGATTGAAGCCAGCCATATAGAGGTGGGATATGTTAAGTAAAGACCTCGAATTGACCCTTAACGCGGCGTTCAAGAACGCTCGTGAGAAGCGTCATGAGTTTATGACGGTGGAGCATTTGCTTCTGGCGTTACTGGACAACGAATCCGCTGTCCGCGTGCTAAACGCCTGTGGTGCTGACGTCAATCAGCTGCAAGCCGAGCTGCAGGAGTTTGTCGATGCCACGACACCTCTGATTCCCAATAATGACCCTGATCGTGAGACCCAGCCAACCCTTGGTTTTCAGCGTGTTTTGCAACGGGCTGTTTTTCACGTGCAGAGTTCCGGGAAGAAAGAAGTTACCGGAGCCAACGTCCTGGTTGCCATTTTCAGCGAGCAGGAAAGTCAGGCTGTCTATGTGCTGAAAAAGCAGAATGTGGCCAGAATCGATGTGGTGAACTTCATCTCACACGGCATCTCCAAAGTAGGGGGTGAGCGCGAGCAGGAAGAAGAACACGAGAACCAGCAGGAGGAAGTGGCAGAAGAAGGGTCGTCTAACAAGCCGCTCGAAGCGTACGCCACCAACCTCAATGAAGCGGCCACTCAAGGCCGTATTGATCCGCTGATTGGCCGTGATAAAGAACTCCACCGTGTGATGCAGATCCTCTCGCGCCGTCGCAAGAACAATCCGCTCCTCGTCGGTGAAGCCGGCGTTGGCAAGACCGCCATCGCTGAGGGTCTGGCCAAACAGATCGTGGAAGGCAATGTACCCGAAATCATTCAGGATGCCGTGGTGTATTCCCTTGACCTGGGTGCGCTACTGGCGGGAACCAAGTACCGTGGAGATTTTGAAAAACGGTTCAAGGGTTTACTGAAAGAGCTAAAGAAACAGCCCAAAGCGATCCTGTTCATTGATGAGATCCATACCATCATCGGTGCCGGGTCTGCCTCCGGCGGCGTCATGGATGCTTCTAATCTGTTGAAGCCCTTGTTGAGCTCGGGCGAGCTTCGCTGCATCGGTTCAACGACGTTTACCGAATTCCGCGGAATCTTTGAGAAAGACAGCGCCCTTGCGCGCCGTTTCCAGAAGATCGATGTGGTTGAGCCTTCGGTACAAGACACGGTCGAGATCCTCAGGGGGCTCAAGCGTCAGTTTGAGTCTCACCACGAGGTTGAGTACACCGATGAAGCTTTGCGCGCGGCGTCGGAACTGGCGGATCGCTACATCAACGACCGCCATATGCCGGACAAAGCCATTGATGTGATCGATGAGGCTGGTGCCAGCCAGCGTCTGAAGGCGGAAGAGGAACGTGCGAAGATCATTGACGTGGAAATTGTCGAAGGGGTGGTGGCTTCAATTGCCAGAATACCACCGAAAACCGTGTCAGCCACAGACAAGGACAAGCTGAAGAATCTCGAGCGCAATCTCAAAATGGTGGTGTTCGGGCAGGATGCCGCAATTACCAGTCTCTCTAATGCGATCAAGCTTTCCCGTGCGGGGCTGAAGTCGGATGGCAAGCCGGATGGCAGTTTCCTGTTTGCCGGGCCAACCGGTGTCGGTAAGACTGAAGTGACCCGGCAGCTGGCCAAAATTCTGGGTGTTGAACTGATTC
>JAUIAZ010000121.1 GCA_030427465.1 Gammaproteobacteria bacterium
TTAGTTGCCCTGATGTTGCTTTCCGGTGCCGCCCAGGCTTATGAAGCCGGTGACATACTGGTCCGTGCCGGCCTGGCTACAGTCGAGCCAGACGACAGCAGCTCGGCGATCGCGGTCACTGACCCGGGCGTAGCGGCAGGTACGAAAACCGGCACTGCAGTCAGTGTGGATAGTGACACGCAGATCGGGCTGGAGTTCACTTACTTCCTGACCCCGCACATCGCCGTTGATGTGCTCGGCGCTACCCCGTTCGAGCACAACATCAGTGCAGACGGTAACATCAAGGGGCTGGGTAAACTGGGATCCACCAAGCACTTGCCACCCACAGTGAGCATCCAGTACTACCCCATGCCCTCCGGCTCCAAGTTCCAGCCCTATGTCGGAGCTGGTCTGAATTACACCATTTTCTTCGAGGAAGAAACAACCAGCACACTGACCAACAGCATAGGCGCGCTCGCCAGCCTGCCTCAGAACCCGGTGGCTGGTGTGGTGGCAAGCTCCACCGAGCTGGAACTGGACGATTCTTTTGGCTATGCCCTGCAACTGGGCATGGACTACCAGATGACGGAGCAGTTCGCGTTCAATGCCGGCCTCTGGTACATCGACATTGATACCACTGGCACCATCACGGCAGATACCAATGTCGGTAAAGTGAAGGCCGAAGTGGATGTTGATATTGATCCCTGGGTTTACATGGTCGGTTTCAGCCTGAAGATCTGATCACAAACCACTGTGTGGTGTCGGGAGTGAGGTGAAGCTCCCGCCTTGCTTAACCGGTGAAAGAGCCTTTAAACAGGCACTTCGCCGGTTTTTTTATTGTCTATACTCAAGAGAGGATAATAACCGGATGACCTTCCATCGTGGCCTACGACCTGAAAGAAATGCGTGTACCTGTCGGCGATTTACGCCTTGGCATGCATGTACTGCGTCTTGACCGGCCATGGGAAGAAACCGATTTCCTGCTTCAGGGCTTCGTTATCAACCACCGTGAAGAAATAGACGCCCTGCAGGCGCAGTGTGAGCATGTTTTTATTGAAGCCAAGGTACACATGGGTGACATCGCTTCAGAGCGCCTGAGCATTGATCCGGCAGCCGATCTGTATAATCGCTCGGAAACCGGGGGTGGCGCGGTTGCTCGCGGGAAGAAGGCGGGCGATCAGTACAAGGAACGGCACGCAGTCGGCAAACCGACAACCCGGGTCACGTACATCAACAAGATCGATGTTTCCAAAGAGATGGTCACGGCGCGATCCGCTTACGATCAGGCGCGCGGCATGGCCCGTGACATCATGGCCAACATCCGTCTGGGCAAGACCCTGGATATGCATCAGGCGCGGGAGGTCGTGGATGAATGTGTCAGCAGCGTTCTGCGCAACGGGGATGCGCTGCTCCTGCTGACCAAGCTCAAGGAACAGCATGAGTACACGGCCGAACATTGCATGAATGTCTGTATTCTTACAGCAACTTTTGCCCGGCACCTGGGTATGCTGGAAGAAGAGATCCGTAAAATTGCGCTGTGTGGCCTGTTGCACGATGTCGGCAAATCCCGCATCCCGGATGCGGTACTCAACAAGCCCTCTGCACTGACACCGGAAGAATACAAGCTCATGCAGAACCATGCCGCTTTGGGCCGGGATGTACTGATGGCCTCACCGCGGGTTGAGCACAGCTGTGTGGACGTGGCTTACAACCATCACGAAAGGCCGGACGGCAACGGTTATCCCAGAGGGCTGCCCGCCACACAGATTCCCTACTGGGCCAAGATTGTGGCTATTGTAGATGCCTATGACGCCATCACCAGTAACCGGAATTACGATAAGGGGCGGGCTTCGATGGAAGCTTTGGACATTATCCACCGCGGCAAAGGCAAGCAGTTTGATGAAGAGCTGGCCAATGAATTTATCCGCTGTATCGGCATTTATCCTCCGGGTTCCATCATACTGCTGAGTAGTGGCGAAGTCGGTATTGTGGTTGCCGCCAACCCGAAGAACAAACTGAAGCCCAGGGTGCTGCTGGTGCGGAATGAACAACAGGGCAAGCGGGAAAAGTACCGGATGATTGACCTGATCCAGAGTCCGGCCGACAGCAGGGGCAACCCATACGCGATTACCAAAGAAGTGCCCGATGGGACATTTGGTGTGAGTTTACGCAACTTTCTGGAGCGGGGCCTGGTGCTTGGCGCTCCGACAGTATATGAAGACTGAGCAGAGGAGGGTCACCTGATGAGCCATATCGTGCCCGAGGCACCTCAGCAGGACAAACGAACGCGGGAACGGTATCTTTGCGATGACCGTTTCCGGCGGCTCGAAATTACCCATCCGGATAGTGGTGAGCTACTGTCGGTCACCCCCGTCAATTTCAATTGCTATGGCGTGGCATTTTTTGCCAGCCAGCCACTCCCGGAGTCCGGAGTCACTAAAGTGTGCCTGACCTTTGAGTCAGAGGCAGGAACGCTCAGGCTGGATAACCTGCTGGCGGAGATGATCTACAGCCTGGGTTCTGATGTCGGTTGCTATTGTGGTGCCGCCTTTGTTTCTGCCCAGGTGGAAACTGGCGACACCCTCAGTGAACTGCTGGAAATCGAACGAGCACTGGCTGATGCACAGAATCAGGAAGACCGTTATGGTCTGGATGACGGGGAGTCTTGAGCCCTCCTCTTCATCCTGCTATGATTCGCGCCCTGTTGGTGATTTCCACCACGCGTTATGGTGGTCCTCACCGGTCCCCTCGCAACGATAAACCGTTAACCTGGTCAGGCCCGGAAGGGAGCAGCCACAGCGGTCGACTCGGGTGCCGGGGTGTGGCTGGTGGGGGCTGCCTCCACTTCGAAGCCCCATCTGTTCAGCTCTCCATTCAGACTCTATTCAGTGTGGCGCTTTTGCGGTAGTCTTGACCGCTTAAGCCAGTCAGACAAAAGGTGTTATGGGTTATCAGGTTCTAGCGCGCAAATGGCGACCCCAGCGATTTGAGGAAATGGTGGGGCAGGAGCATGTCGTCAAGGCGCTTGCCAATGCTTTGTCCAGCGACCGATTGCATCATGCCTATCTGTTCACAGGTACCCGCGGCGTTGGCAAGACTACCGTGGCAAGGGTGTTTGCCAAATGCCTTAATTGCGAGACTGGCGTGGTCTCCGAGCCCTGTGGAGAGTGCAGCGCCTGTCAGGAAATTACCGAAGGGCGTTTTGTTGACCTGATCGAGATTGATGCCGCCTCGAGAACGCGCGTCGAGGACATGCGGGAACTCCTGGATAATGTGCAGTATCGTCCGACCCGGGCCCGCTACAAGGTCTACCTGATAGACGAAGTTCATATGCTCTCCAACTCCAGCTTCAATGCACTGTTGAAGACTCTGGAAGAGCCGCCTGATCATGTGAAATTCCTGCTCGCTACTACCGATCCCCAGAAGTTGCCGGTCACGGTGCTTTCCCGGTGTCTGCAGTTTAATCTGAAAATGCTTTCCTCTGACCGTATTGCCAGACATCTACAGGAAGTTCTTGCGCGTGAATCTGTTTCCGCTGATGCGCAGGCTCTGCGGGAAATTGCCCATGCGGCAGCTGGCAGTATGCGCGATGCGCTGAGCCTGACCGACCAGGCGATTGCCTACACTGGCGGCAACCTCACCGGAACGGATGTGGCGAATATGCTGGGTACGGTGGATCGCCAGAAGGTCTGGTCCCTCGTCGATGGCCTCTTGCATGAGGACCGGCAGCGCGTGCTTTCCGAGTCCCGTGCCCTGAGTGACTTTTCTCCGGATTACGAAGAGGTGCTACAGCGACTGGCAGAAGCTTTCTATGCCATAGCGCTGGCGCAGACTGTGCCGGAGGCTGCTACCGAGCTGGAGGTGGATCCGGCACTTTTCGATGAGCTGGTTCGGCGCCAGCCTCCTGCCGCAATCCAGTTGCTTTACCAGATCGCGCTGCTGAGTCGTCGTGATCTCAGTCTGGCACCAGACCCCCGTATCGGCTTTGAAATGGCGCTGCTGCGTATGCTGGCTCTGCAACCGGTGGCCGGAGGTCTGCCCCAGCAGGGAAAGCCTCAGAGCCCTCCGAGGGACAGTAGTCCCGGATCAGAGCTGCCCGCCAGTCGGCCCGTCGATCAGAGGCTACCCCCTGCGGTCACTGGCAGTATTCCGCATCCGGTGGAAAAGCCCAGCCCCGTTGAACCTGTACCCACTGAGCCTGAATCCGCTGAGCCTGCACCTGTAGAGCCTGAATCCGCTGAACCTGAGCCCGCTGAGCAGTCGCCCGCTCAAACGTTGGAAAAGACGCCCGAGGCTCCGGCTTTAGAGATGCCCGAGTCGACCTCTTTGTCGGTAGATGCCAGTGCCCGCGAGCAGGACTTGTTCTGGGAACGTCTGCTTCAGGATTTAAAAGCTTCAGGTATCCTGCGCGCGATCCTGCTTCACACTGAACTGGTTCATCACGAACCCGGGCGTATCGAGCTTCGGGTCGACAACAGCCAGCAGGGAATATTGAACAAGGATCATCCCGAGAAAGTCAGAAAGCTGCTTGAAGCCAGTTCCGGTTCCGCCTGGGTGGTGGAAATGGGGCTGGGTGAGATCAAGGGGGAGACTCCGGCAATGCTGATGCAGCGGCGCAAGGCCTTGCGCCAGGCGGCAGCAGAGGAGGCAATTCACAGCGATCCTAACGTACAATGGATTCAGAGCCAGTTGGCCGGCTCGCTGGTAGAGCAGAGTATCCGGCCAGCTGAAAAAGATGATAGTGGCCAGTCGTCTGGCCGAAACGGAGACAAAGCATGATCAAAGGTAATATGGGCGACCTGATGAAGCAGGCGCAGAAGATGCAGGAACAGATGCAGAAGGCGCAGGAAGAACTGGCCAATGCAGAGTGCACCGGTGAAGCAGGGGGTGGTCTGATAAAAGTCACCATGACCGGGCGCCATGATGTGCGCAAAGTGCAGATCGATGACAGTCTCATGAGTGAAGACAAGGAAATATTGGAAGACCTACTGGCGGCGGCGGTGAATGATGCGGTCCGGCGCATCGAGCAGAACAATCATGAGAAAATGAGCGGACTGACAGCGGGCCTTGGGATTCCCCCGGGCTTCAAGATGCCGTTCTGAGGTCTGCATGAGTGCATTGACTCCCGCGACGGACCATTTGATCCAGTGTCTGCGCATTCTCCCCGGTGTCGGGCCAAAAAGTGCCCAGAGAATGGCCCTGGAACTGCTCGAAAAAGATCCGGAAAGGGCCCGCGCCCTGGCACAGTCGTTACTCACCGCACTGGAACGGGTAAAGCACTGCGAGCGCTGCCAGAACCTGAGTGAAGAACCACTGTGCGCTGTCTGCCAGGATGAACGGCGCAATGAAAGGGTGCTCTGTGTAACGGAATCACCCCTGGATGTTATTGCCATTGAAGGAGCGGGCGCGTTCGACGGGCAATACTTTGTACTTAAGGGCCGTCTGTCTCCCCTGGATGGTATCGGGCCGGCCGAGATCGGTCTGCCCTTGTTGAAAAAGCGTCTGGAAGAAAGCCCGGTCGAAGAGCTGATTCTGGCAACCAGCGCCACGGCAGAGGGAGAAGCCACGGCGGAGTTTATCGCCCAGATGATTCGAGGCAAGGAAATTCGCCTGACCCGCCTGGCACAAGGCATTCCCTCGGGTGGCGAACTCGGTTCCATCGACCGCAATACCTTGGGGCATGCCTTCTCCGGGCGAAAGGTGTTCTGAGCGTGGAATGGATTGCAGACCAGGCTGCCCTGGATAACTATTGTGAAGGCTGGTCGAGCCCTGCGCGGCTGGGCATGGATACAGAGTTTGTCCGGGTTGGCACGTTCCACGCGACCCCGTGTGTCTTGCAGCTGGCCACACCCGGCAGCGTCGCGCTGATCGACTTGCAACAGGGGCTTGATCTCAGTGCTCTCGGACCTTTTCTCTCAGCGCCAACGACGGAAGTCGTGCTGCATGCCTGCGGCGAGGACCTGGAGCTTCTGCGACAGCTGGATTTGCCTTTGCCGGCGCAGCTTTTTGATACCCAGGTTGCTGCTGCGTTTGCCGGTCTGGGCCATAATCTGGGTCTGGCAGGCCTTTGCAAGGAGCTATTGGATGTGGATATCGATAAAACCGCATCGCGCACGGACTGGACCCAGCGGCCGCTGACTCAAGCCCAGCTTCACTATGCGGCAGAGGATGTGACCCTGTTACATGAGCTCGCTGAACGACTGGATCGTCTGGTGAGTGAGCGCGGCTACAGCGACTGGATGCAGGCCGAAATGGTAGCCACCAGCGAGCGCTACAGTCGTGACGATGACCCCAGCCATTACTACCTGAAAATGCGGGCAGCCTGGGGATACAGCCCAAGGTCGCAGTGGATTCTGCAACGACTGGCCGCCTGGCGCGAGGCCGCAATGCGGCAGCACAACCTGCCGCGGCGCAAGGTGGGGCCTGATGATCTGCTGATGGACCTGGCGCAGAATCCCCCGCTGAAAAAAAACGCCTTTGAGCGCCGGACTGAGCGGGTTCCTGGTGCTTCCAGGGCGGTCCGAGATGAGTTGTACACCTGCCTGCAGCAAGCACGCGAAGAAGAGGTACCAGAAGGCTTTGAACTGATCAGCTCCCCTTTGCCCAAGAGCAGCAAGGCCTTGGTTAAAGCCGTGAAAGGCCTGGTCAATGAGACGGCACAGACCCTGGACCTTCCGGCACCTCTGCTGGCCAACCGGGCCCAGATTGAGGATTCTGTGCGCTGGCTGCTGGGAGAGGCAGCCAAGCCGGCGTACCTGCAAGGTTGGCGGGGAGATCTGCTTCAGCGTAAAATCAGCAGCCTTGAAACCCCCTCGCAGGATAACCAGGAAGTTTAATGACCTTGGAAAAGCGTCTCGTTACTGTCTACAAAAGCTCCAGAAAGGATGAAATGTATCTTTATACCGATCGCAAGAGCGGTCTGGAGGAAGTGCCGGAAGCCCTGATGGGGCAGTTCGGCAAGGCGCTGGAGGTAATGACTCTTGTGCTTACACCGGAGAAAAAGCTTGCACGGGCCCAGGCCAGGGATGTGCTGAATGCCATTGCCGAGAAGGGCTTTTTTCTGCAAATGCCTCCGCAACCGGAGGCAGAGCAACTGGCCGTTATCCGTTCCCGTGAAATGAACCCGGCGGTCGGAAGACACCGCTCCGGTGAGGAGGACTGAGCGAGGATGCTTTCCGAACAGAGTTACGCCATTGCCTGGGCTGCCTACATGATCTCTGCAGGTTGTATCTATGTCCTGATCTCCTGGCTGGTCTGGCGTTGGGGCCGGATTGGGACGGTGCTTCGTGCCTTGCTGGCTGTCATATTGTTTACGCCGGTGATGGTCGATGTGGATAAGGGCTTCCTGGCACCCGCTAATCTGACGGCAGTTTTCGCCCTTACCCAGAATGATTTTACGGTGGCCGAGAGGGCTCTTGTGAACTTTTGCATTGTGCTGTTTCTGCTGATACTGGTTTATATGATCAAGGCGCTGGTGACCCGACTGTTTGCGGATCCTCTGGCCCGTCCCACACAAACTAAAGCCACCCAGCCCAGCGCCACCCAGAACAGAAACCCGCTGGCCGGAAGCGGCCAGGAAAGCAAGGTAAATCAATAGGCTGCCTTGATCTTCTCAACCGTCACTTTCAAGGTGGCGTTGTTGTCCTTGTAAAACCTGCTATAACTTGTTTAATAGCCAGTCGTGCAGGTGAACCGGATGCGTTTTACAGCGGCCTTAACCGGCCTTTTCATGATCGTCCTGATCTGGAGTACCGCTACCTCAGCGGAAACCGGGCTTGAGCCACCCCCGCCGCCTGACATCCGCGTATTGATCGATATTTCGGGCAGCATGAAAAAGAATGACCCGAACAACTTGCGCCGACCGGCGCTGAATCTCATCACCCAACTGGCGCCGGAAGGCTCTACGGCAGGTGTGTGGACCTTTGGCCAATATGTTAATGAGCTGGTGCGCCACCGCCCGGTAGATGCTGCCTGGCGGGAGTTGGCGCGCAGCAAAGCCGATGAAATCAACTCCGTAGCCCTGTTCACCAACATTGGCGGCGTGCTGGAAACCTCTTTCGATGATTTTGTTGAAGGTCGCGATTACAGCAACACGCATTTCATTCTGCTTACAGACGGTGTCGTCGATATCAGCAAAGAAACGGGCATCAATGTCTCGGAGCGTCAGCGCATTATCGGCGATATCCTGCAGAAGTACCGGACGGCAGGCGCGAAGATTCATACCATTGCACTTTCCCGCAATGCTGACAGCGTCCTGCTGGACCGTCTTGCCCTGGATACCGGGGGGATCGCCACCTTGGCTGAAACCTCGGAAGACCTGACCCGCGTCTTCCTGCAGGCATTCGAAAGGGCTGCGCCGGCAGAAGAAATTCCGATCGAAAACAATGCCTTCGAGATTGATTCCAACGTGGAAGAATTCACCGCACTGATTTTTCGGGATGCCGGCAGTAAGGCCATTGGCCTGGTTGAGCCTGGTGGCAGAACGTTTACCCGGGCAGACAAGCCGGAGTACGTGAACTGGTATCAGGATAAGGGCTATGACCTGATTACGATCAAGCGACCATTCGAAGGGGAATGGCAGCTCGACGGCGAGTTGGGCAAAGGTAGCCGCGTAACGGTGGTAAGCAACCTGCGTATGCTGGTTTCGCCACTGCCAGCTACGTTTTTTGCCGGCGATGTGCTGGAGCTCGAAACCGGCTTTTTCCAGGACGGCGAGATAGTCACAGACCGGAACTTCCTGTCCCTGATTGCGATAGACGTCACCATTCGCAACCAGGCCGGGAAAGCGGGCACCAAGCGGATCACTGAGGACAAGTCCCCACCGGCTGACGGTGTATTCCGCGAGTCCATTTCCAAGCTCCGCGATGTTGGCCGTTACGAAGTGCTCGTCAGTGCAGATGGCAAGACTTTCAAGCGGCAGGCGCGGCAGCGTATTGAGTTGAGTCCGCCACTGTCTGTGGAGCTGGAAGCCACTGGCACCGGTGAGGACACGGCCTATCGCATCATCGCCCGTGCTCTGAGCAAGAATATTGACACAGAGACATCCGGCCTGATTGCCCGCATCAGGGCGCCCGACGGGGGTAATCTCATCAAGAGCCTGGTTCGCAATGAAGCACTGGATCAGTGGGAGATGGAGGTTGAACCGGTCCGGGGTGAGGGGCTGTATGATGTGTCCCTGCGTTTTGAAGGCAAGACCCGGTCTGGGCTCGATTTCCGTTTCGAGCCGGAAAATGTCACGGCCGAGTTCCCGCGTCAGGAAGCGTCCCCCAATGAATATCGCTCACTCGTTTCCGGTGAGGCCATAGCGGAAGTCAATGAAACCCTGGCGGATACGTCAGCGACCTCTGAAGCGCCACCCCCTCCGTCAGAAGAGCCCGTGGCGGAAGCAGCACCCGAAGAGCCCGCCATCCCGGTAATCGACCCCGAGGCCATTGCTGCGGCACAGGTTGAGCAGGCCGCTGCAGAAGAAAGCGTTACAGAAGACGCCAGCGGAATGCCCTCCTGGTTATTGTGGGCTCTCATCGGGGGCGGGACCTTTCTGGTTCTGGCGGCCCTGGGAGGCTGGGCTTTCATGCGCAAGAAGC
>JAUIAZ010000508.1 GCA_030427465.1 Gammaproteobacteria bacterium
AACTCAGTAAACTGCAGCCCGGTCAGCCATACCCGTTGCCCCTCACTCTGATCCACTGGCCTGCTTCCCCTCACTTCGCACCTCAGCCCGACCATCTTGGTCACACCCGCTGCGGTCAGACGACACCGGAGGGTCAGCCCGCTCTCCTTGCCTGAGATCTCCCTTGGGCTTTCCACCCCGGCACCCGTGCGGCTCAGGTCCGTCACTCGGACAACTCGTGGCCAGTCACCCAGGCCTGCATCAAAATCGCTGTGCAGATCGGCCTCCAGACTCACCGCGACGCGCTCGGCATTCCGTACCTCCAGAGTCATCAGTTCTTTAGGATACTCGAGAAACAAATGCGCGAAAGGTTGCAGGCTGGTATGCCGGATAGCGGACTGAAAGGCAAAGACTTTGTTCCTGGCAGCAGAGCGCACGGTAAACGGCCTCCCGGCACTCAGCAGTTTGAGTTTTCCCTCGACCAGCGGCTGGGTGAGAATGATTCCCTGTCCCACGACATACCCAACCAGCCTGACATGGTAGCGAGCACCCTGGTCCATTGATTCCAGGAACAGGGAATCTCCCACCACAAGCCCCAGATGTTCGAATGGAATTGTGACACTACGTGCCTGAAAGCCGGCTGCATCCGCCAAAGCTGTCCTCCGAAACTTCTGTTCACCGGGCTTTACTCAGTGAAACAAAATAAAAATCAGATTCTTTTTAAAGGTTTAGCACGAAAACCCCGGCTGATCCACAAAACCACTGTGACGCAAGCCCGCTTCTTTCTTGCCAAAACGAAGCGCCTGAGGTATTTTTTTCAATACGGGTTTATACGAACACCTGACATTTGTCACACCGCTGTCACATGAGTGCCCTATAACGGTAAGCAGCGATTGACGATAGAAGAAAGAGGTGTCGCCCTTGAAAACTGTTTCTGTGAGAAGAACTGTGGAAGAACATACTATGGACAACAGCAACGATCATCTAAATGGTGCCTGCATTATCGACGCTCAGGGCCACGAAATCCCGATTACCGAAGCCATGATCAAAGAGGCTCTGGAAAAGATCGACGAAAGCTGGTCGACCTACCGTCACTCCTGATTGCTGCCAAAAGCCTCACTTGTATGTTGGCCGTCTGAGTGACCGCAACAGCAGGTCAAGCGGCATGAGTCTGGTGACAGGCCCGCTACGGATGGTTTTCATCTTGCCAGGTGTGGTATGAAACGGCGACGTCAGGATAAACAGGTCTTTACTGTTTATTTGTTGACGATCTGAAAACCCAGCCCCCCCAGTTGCCGGACGACTTCAGCCTTGCTGCTTTTGAGCTTGACCCGCACGAACTTGAACCCTCGCCGCTGGCGATAATTCTTCCTTAACACATCAAACCCTACTGCCGGGTTAGCCCCTTTCAGAGCCAGTGCCAACTGCGCATGATCATGCCTGAGATCGAGGCAAGCCCTGATCGCTGTATGTAACACCCAGTCCGGATCCGCTGAATCAGAGAAGTTCATCTTCTTCAGAGGCGGTTCACTCAGGAATTGCCCGACCTTGGCTCGCGCCGGCATGCCGAACTGCCGACACAGGCTCTGATACACAATCTCGGTTGCTGCAGTCCGCCCATCGAGTGAGTAGCCCGCAATATGCGGGGTAGCCAGCTCGCATTGCGCTGCCAGGTCTGCGTCTATAGCCGGCTCATTCCACCAGACGTCCAATACCACACCAAACCCATCCTGGCGCGCCAGTCGCCTTTTGAGTGCCGACTGATCAACCACCTGCCCGCGACTGGTATTGATCAGAACCTGGTGCCCTTCCATCCGGTTCAGGAAGGCGTCATCAACCAGGTGCCGGGTCGGCCATTCGCCCCCATCCTCCAGAGGCACATGCAAAGAAACCACATCACACTCGAGGATTTCATCCAGGCTGACGAGGTTT
>JAUIAZ010000509.1 GCA_030427465.1 Gammaproteobacteria bacterium
ACCAGCAGACGCAGGTTTTCACACAGCAGTTCCCGCGCATTCAGGGTCAGGGCCAGCGCAAGATCCAGCTCCAGGCTGCGTTCGTGAAACTCATCAAAGATAACCAGTCCGATGCCTTCGAGAGAAGGATCCTGCTGCAAGCGGCGCAGGTACAGTCCGGTGGTCAGCACTTCGAGCTGGGTTTGCTGCGAGACCTGCGTTTCAAAACGGATCCGATAGCCGACCCTGGCTCCGACCGCTTCGTGCAACTGCCGGGCAAGATAAGCCGCCACACTGGTGACTACGAGACGCCGTGGTTCGATCAGCAGGATACGCTGTCCCTCAAGCCAGGCTTTTTCCAGCAGCGACAAGGGCAGGCGTGTGGTTTTACCGGCGCCGGGCGGCGCCTGCAGGACAGCACAGCCCCGGTCCTTGAGGGCTTCATGAATGGCGGGCAAAGCCGCTTCGATCGGAAGAGTGTCGCTCATGGGCCAACAGGGTACTGAGCGATTGGCTTTGAGTAAATCTCCCCCTGCAAAAGTGGATAAAAAGGGTTCGACAGCTATCTTTAGAGGCATGCACCCGAGAATGCTTTTTATTCTGATTATATGGCTCTTTTCCGGCTGGGCACTGGCCTTGGATCCGGCAGGGCAGGCTTCGGCTTCAGCTCCGGCTGCTAGCGCTTCGGCGCCGCCGGGTCTCCGGAATGCCACCATCAATCTGGCTGAGACGGCCAATACGCCGCGAGTGCTGTTGGGCAAGCAGGTCTTCTGGGTGGAAGACCGGCAGCAAACGCTGACTGCTGACAGCCTGGTCGACAGCAGCTTGGCTCTGCCCGCTGACCTGGCATGGACACGCAATGAATCCGAGACTCCGAACCTCGGGTTCAGTACCTCCCCCTTCTGGTTTGTCCTGCGGCTGGCCAACCCGTCTGAAGTGCCCCAAAGTGGCCTTCTTGAGGTCGCCTATCCCATCCTGGATCAGGTCGATGTTCACATACGCGGGGACAAAGGCACCCGAGTGGACTTCCTGACGGGGGACCTGCGACCGGTGTCGAGTCGTGCGATTGAACACCGTAACTACCTGTTCCCGGTTGAGGCTGATGCGGGTGAAACCCTGACCGTTTTCCTGAGGGTGCAGACCGAAGGCGCGGTCCAGCTGCCAATCACTTTCTGGGAGGAGAATACCTTCTTTGAACAGGACCAGCTGGCTCAGGCTGTACAGTTCATTTTTGCCGGCATCATGCTGGCCATTGCCCTGTATAACCTCCTGATCTGGCTGTTTGTGCGTCTGGCCAGTTATCTCTGGTACATCCTCAATGTCGTGACCATTGCCCTGGTGCAACTGTCTCTGCACGGGATGACTGCCCTGTATTTATGGCCGGAAGCACCCTGGTTCAATAATCATGTGCTGGTCAGTGCCATCACCCTGAACATACTTTTCGTTTGCCTGTTCACCTACAGTTTTCTATCGCTACAGGAACGGGGCCGCTTCATTCGCTGGTTTGTACAGGGTTTCGGTCTGGCGGGTGCCGTATTGTTTCTGCTGTCCTGGTTTGTGGAATACGGCACCGCCATCCGGCTGTCGGTTCTGGCCATCATGGTGGGTGCCCCGGTGGTATGGATGATCGGTATTTACCTGTCCATCAAAGGGGATATTCTGGCGCGCTTCTATACACTCGCCTGGACCATTCTTTTACTGGGCCATTTCCTGCTGGCCTTCAACAAGATGGGCATCTTTCCCAGAACCATTTTTTTCGAATATGCGCCACAGATCGGTGCTGCGCTTGAAGTGATTCTGCTGTCTTTCGCGCTCGCTTATCGCATCAACCTGGAACGACAGCAGCGCTTTCAGGCCCAGCAACGCGCCCTTCAGGCGGAGCGTCAAAGCCGGGAGGCCAATGAGCGTATGGTCTCGTTGCAGAAAGA
>JAUIAZ010000122.1 GCA_030427465.1 Gammaproteobacteria bacterium
TTATCGCTCAATATGATTTTGAGGTGGAGCGTGTCGCAGATGGCATCCAGGCGATCAGGCGTTGCCTGGAAAGCCAGCCCGACATACTGATACTTGATCTCATGCTGCCGGGTGCTGATGGTTTTGAAGTTTGCCGGCAGGTACGTCAGCAGTTCACAGGCAGTATTCTGATGCTGACAGCCAGTGAAGATGATATGGATCACGTCGCCGGGATCGAATCGGGTGCGGATGATTACCTGATCAAGCCGATCCACCCCCGGGTGCTGTTGGCGCATATCCGCCTGTTATTGCGAAAGCAGGGAAGTGCGGGCAATGTCGGCCCTCAAAGCCCGTCCGAGGGGCAGGACAACTGGCTTCGCATAGGACGTCTGAGTGTGCATCCGATTCAGCGACGGGTCGAGCTCGATGATACTGAGATCGAGCTGACCCCCTCCGAGTTCGATATATTGCACCTGTTGCTGAAGCATGCGGAGGAGGTGGTCAGCCGCGAGCAGTTGTTCCGCAACATCAGGGGGATCGAATATGACGGTCTGGATCGTTCCATCGATGTGAAAGTGGTGGCTTTGCGTAAGAAACTGAAAGACAGCAGTACCAGGCCACGCCGCATTATCACTGTTCGCGGGAAAGGCTACCTGCTGGTCAGAGACAGTTGGTGATCGATGGGAGATGACGGTTGACATGAGCGCTGGCAGATCAGCCTAACAATCCATAACAGAATCACCCGGCAAAGACTCCGTTTTGTGTGGAACAATACGGAGCACTCTCCGGTTATCAGGCATGAGGCCATGTTTCGATTATTTTTACCCCTGTATTTACTGCTGTTTCTGTTTGGCCTTTTCCAAAGTGACATAGCAGATTTCGCACTGAGGCAATTGCATCCTGCCGCAGAAGAAGCCGATGTGCTGGCTGACCTGAGCGGTGCCACGTTCATGGTGGAGGAAATACTGGTTCATCGGTCGCGGGCTGAGTGGCCTGAATTGCTTGAGAAGATGTCGGCACCCAATATCCGGGTCAATACCACAAACTTTGAGGATCCCGCGATTACGCCAGAAGCCGCGCAGATATTGGCGGCCGGGGACATCTGGGTGGCACAGATTGGGGAGGACCTGATCTACAAAAAGTTCACTCAGTCTGACGACATTATGGTGATCGGGCCGATCTACACTGTCGATGTTTACGATGAAACGATGTTTCTGGCCAATGCCGGAAGTGCCGCTTTCCTGATTGTGCTGGTTCTGGTCTGGGCATTTGCCTTGCAACGCCGGATCACAAAGTTGTCGGAGGTTGCTGCTGCCTTTGGTCAGGATAATTTCTCCCTCCGTGCCGATACCTCAAAGGCAGCACGTGTTGGGTCCTTGAACCGAAGTTTCAACAGAATGGCCGATCGCATAGAGCGCCTGATCGTCAGTCATAAAGACCTGACCAACGCGGTGTCACACGAACTCAGGACACCGCTCAGCCGGATCCAGTTCGAACTGGAATATGCCGCTGGCCTGAGCGAAGTGGATACGCTGCAGGCATCGCTCGACAGTATTTCCGAGGACACTTCAGAACTGGACAAGCTTATTCGGGAACTCTTGCTCTATGCCCGTTACGATCGCGCCAGCACGGAGCTGAACCTTCAGGAATTCAATCTGAGTCTGTGGTTGACTGAGTGGGCCGCCGGGCAGCGCTTGCCTGCCAGCTCCACACTTGAACTGAAGATACAGACCCCTGGTGAGTTGCATGCTACATTCGACCCGCATGCGATTGACCGGGCCCTGAGCAACCTGGTTCAGAACGCGCAACGCTTTGCCCGGCATACGATCCGGCTGAAGGCCGGTTCTGAACAGCATCAGGTTTTTTTGTTAGTGGATGATGATGGAAGCGGAATTGCGCCTGATCTTCGCGAGACGTTGCTCCAGCCTTTTTACCGACCTGACTCACACCGCAACAAGAAGCATGACGGGGTCGGGCTGGGGCTGGCGATCGTTAATCAGATTGCCAAACGGCATGGGGGAACACTGACGATTGAAGACAGCGACCTGGGCGGTGCCAGGTTTCGCCTGCGCTGGCCCGACAAGCCGGAAAATAACTGACAGCTGCTTGTGCGGGCCAACCCTGATGGGTTACTGCGCCATCATCCGGCTCAGGGCACTGTTATCCGGCAAACCCAGTGTCAGGCGCGGCTCTCCACTGCTATCCAGATAGTAGATCCCGGGTGTTGCCTGAACGCCGAGTTGGCGCATCAGCTGGTTATTGGCCGCTACCCGGGGCTCGCCCCGAGTTTGCGCAGCTTCAACCGGCTCAATGCCTCCCTGGTCGAACCTTTCAAAGTTCCTGGTGTAGGCCGCCTGCGGATTTTCCGAGCCCATGATGGTGGCGGCTTTGGGCAGGCTGCTGGCTGCCAGGACGCCCACCAGAATGTGCCGGATCTGAACCTGGCCAGACTGGACCCAGGATTCAGCCGCTTCCCTGAAACGGTGGCAGTATGGGCAATTGGGGTCCACAAAGGCATAGACCACCTTTGGAGCGGCCGGGTTGCCGTCGCCAATCCAGTGGCTTGATTCCAGGCGCGACCAGATAATCTGGTTGTTTCGTTCAACGAAAAGTTCGTCTACAACGGGAGCCGACAGGTCATTGCCCGCCTCATCAATCAGGGTTCCGACAAGGGCATGTTTGCCATCCTGCAGAACATAGACTGTGACCGGTTTTCCCTGCGCCTCAAGCAGGTATGCACGGATACCCGGAACGGGTTCAAAGGGGGAAACCAGAGTCAGTCCCCGGTCAAGTAATTGTTGAATCACCTGGGGATAGGCCCCAGCCATTGCGGCAAAGGCCGTGATCAACAGGCCCAGGCCTGCGAATGTATAAAAGGTTCTTTTTCGACGTTGCATCATGGTTCCCACCTGTCTCATTTTGTCCTCCTGCCTTATTGGCCGGGCCAGAAAAATTCAAGACGTATGCCGCTGGGTTCGTAGCACATGAGGTGCAGGGCATTGCCGCCTCCGGCAGTTTCCGGTGCAAACTCCAGTGCAACCCCGTGGGCGACCAGTTTCTGGTGAATGCGCCGGAGTGACTCTTCACTATCCACCGCAAGAGCCAGGTGGTGAAGGCCGACGTTGGCTTTGCGGTCGAAAGTACCTGGCTGTTCTGTCTGAGCCGCCCACAGGGTCAGCATGATGTGGCCATCACTGACGAAAATCGCCGGATAGTCGGGCTTTCTGTGAACTTCCTTCCAGCCGAGCAGCCCGGTAAAGAATGCGGCACTTTCTTCAAGACGGGTTACGGTCAGACCAATGTGGTGCGCACCGTGGGTCATGGGTGTCATGAGATATCTCCTTGGGTTTCGGTTTAAAGGCCAAGCGCGGTCAGGCCTGGATGTTCCTCAGGTCTTCTTCCCAGCGGCCAGTGGAACAGGCGGTCTGATGACTCAATGGGCGTATCGTTGATACAGGCAAAACGCCGCTGCATCAGTCCGGCTTCATCGAATTCCCAGTTTTCGTTACCGTAAGAACGGAACCAGTTCTGGCTGTCGTCATGCCACTCATAGGCATATCGCACCGCAATGCGGTTGCCCTGAAATGCCCAGAGCTCCTTGATGAGTCGGTAGTCCAGTTCCTTGTTCCATTTCCGGGTCAGGAAGGCTTCGATTTCTGCCCGGCCCTGTATGAATTCGGCGCGGTTGCGCCAGTAACTGTTTTCTGTGTAAGCCTGGGCCACCCGGGATGGGTCGCGGCTGTTCCAGCCGTCTTCGGCCAGCCGGACTTTCTCCATCGCGGTTTCCAGGGTGAACGGAGGCAGTGGGGGACGGTTGCTTTGCATGGTGTTTCTCCTCTTGCTGGTTTCTTCTGACCGGGTAAGGGCCCTAGAGCCTTGCGGCCAGTTCGTTACGTGCGCGGTGCAAGATGACTCTCAGGTTGGAATGGGATACCGAAAGAACATCTGAAATCTGGTGGCCGTCCATGGCGCTGGTGCCTTTCAGGTAGAGCGCGTTGGCCTGAGTGCGGTTCATGCGCTTCATCAGGACAGACAAGCGTTGTTGCGATCTGGCTGAATCCAGAGCCAGTTCCGGGTCGCTGAGTGACCGGTGTCTGGCGCTGTCGTGGCTGGATTCATCCGAAACCTCAACGAGAAAACCGGAAGCCGGAATCTCTCGTTGTCTCATGCGGCGTGCCCTGAACGCCATGTTGGCTGTGATGCGACACAACCAGGTCTTCAATGTTGACCGGCCTTCAAACTGGCCAATTGATTTGAGGGCGGCTACCCACGCATCGTGGGCGACATCTTCCGCCAGGCTCCGGTCGACATACTGACACGCCATGCCGACCATGGATTTGTGGTAGCGCCGGTAGGCCGCGTCGTAGGCTCCCTGATCTCCCTGTTTGAGTTTGTTAACCAGGGCGGCTTCGTTGTCCCCGTTCGCCGGGGTCTGCTGGATGTGTTGATTCAACGCTGTCATTTTCCTCTCCCGTATCGAGTGATAAGGCGCCGGGGCTTTGAAAGGCCGGCAAGCCGTTTCGGAAAACAGCCCGTGATCAGGGGACCGGTTAACGAATATGTAGACAGACCGGTCTGTCTAAATACGAGTATAGACAGATCGGTCTGTTTAGGTCAACATAAAGTCATCAGACCGGAGGCAGAAAGAGAATGAGCAGGCGACAGGACTTGATCGACACCGCGTTAAAGCTGTTTTACACGCATGGGATCCATGCTGTTGGCATTAATCAGATTCTGGAGGAAGCGGGAGTCGCGAAGCAGACGCTTTACAATCATTTCGAAAGTAAAGACAGCCTGGTTGTCGCGGCGGTTGAAAGGCGGGACGACCTGTTTTTCGAGTGGCTGAAAGGGCGGGTGGACAGCAAGGCACCCGGAGAAGAAGCCCTTCTGGAGATGTTTGATGCCGTAGACGACTGGGTGAACGGGCGCGTGCCTTCCTTGAGCGAATTCCATGGCTGCTTTTTTATCAATGCCTGTGGTGAATACAGCGACCCCTCCCACCCGGTGCACCAGCGGTGTGCGGATCACAAGACCCGGGTTTTCAAACTGATTCTGGCACAGGTTGAGAAAATCAAAGGGGCTGGAGCACAAGCTGAGGAACTGGCCAACGCGCTCTTCATGCTGAAGGAAGGTGTGATCGTCAAAGCCCACGTAGAGGGCGATTCTCAGGCGGCCGTAAAAGCCAGAAAAATCGCCCGATCCATGCTGTAGCTCCCCTCAATGGCACTCAGGGAGAGCGCTTTCCCAGCAGAAAGACGCAGAAGGGAACACAGTATGTCAGCAAGGCGGAACCCCAGCGCAGGGGCGCTTCGCCCCACAGGGCATCATGCTGATTAATGACCAGTAACAGACTGCCTACCACCAGCGCAACCTGTCCGGCCTTGCCCCCGTAACGTCTAAGCAGCCGGGATACTGGCATTCTGTCGGTCTTTCTCAGTAGCCAGCCTCAGTAACGCGGCTGCGTCACGCAGAGCGGTTCGCACACCCTCTTCGATAACCGGATGGTAGAAGGGCATGGTCAGAGCCTGGTAAACGGTCATTCTCTGTTGCACAGCCCAGGACAGCAGATGGCCGATATGCTCTGCTGCCGGACCAAACATCTCTGCGCCAAGAAGCCGCCCGTTTCTGCGTTCGGCATAGATTTTCAACATCCCGGAGTTTTTGGCCATGACCCGGCTACGGCCCTGGTTGTGGAAGCTCACGACACCGGTGACGAAACTGTGTTGTGGCAGGTCAGCGGCGCGTTGGCCGATGGTTGCAATCTGCGGTTCGCAGAATACCACGCTCAGTGGTGTCCGGCGTTCGCCTGGAATGACGATAGGGTAAGCACCGGCATTGCTGCCGGCAATCCGGCCCTCGTCCGATGCTTCGTGCAGCAGCGTCAGTTGGTTGGTCGCATCCCCCGCCAGGAAGATATTCGGCAGCGAGGTTTGCCCGGTTCGCGCGTCGAATACAGGCACCCCATTGGGCGAGCGCAGCATACCGGTTTTCTCCAACGCCAGTTGCTCCAGATTGGGCTGCCGTCCGGCGGCGGAGAGAATGTAGTCTGCGCGAAGGGTTTCCGTCTTCCCCTGTTCGTTCCTGTAGCCAACCACTACCCCATTCTCTACCCTGGAAACCTGCACGATCTGGGCATTGGTGCGCAGGTCAAATTCAGACCCGAGCGTATTGTTCGCAATTGCCCGGATGGTGGCGTCGGACAGGCCACCGATCGAATGACTTCGCGCCAGCAAAGTTACCTGGACATTCAGCCGGCTCAAAGCCTGACCCAACTCCAGTCCAATGACACCCGCACCGACCACTACGATGGACTGGGGCAGGTCATCGAGTTCAAAAAGATCATCATTGACCAGCAGCCGGTCGCCCGCATTCCTCAGAAGGTCCGGCACATAGGGTCGGGAGCCGGTTGCAATGACCGTGCGCTCGGCTTCTATCTCCAGCGTTTCGCCGACCCGCAAGTGGGTTGAATCAAGGAATCTGGCATAGCCGCGAACCTTATGGGCATCATCGAACTGGCTGACATCATCAATCACGAACCCGACAAAACGGTCACGTTCCTGTTTGACCCGCTGCAATACGGCCTTGCCGTCAATCTTTACCTGTGGCACGTGGATACCGAACAGGTCGCTATGCGCCGCCGCATGTGCCGCATTCGCCGCAGCAATCAGGAGTTTGCTCGGCATACAGCCAACCCTGGCACAAGTCGTACCGTATTGGCCGCCCTCTATCAGCGCGATGCGGTCTGTGTGTTTACGTGCTTCACGATAAGCACCCATCCCTGCTGTGCCTGCTCCGATGATAGCGACGTCCACTTGTTTCTTTTGCATGGTTTTCTCCAAGGTCCGGTGGGTGGGGTCATTACCCCTTGTCTCAGGTCTTAGTGCGTTTACCGGATCGCTTGTTTCAGAAATCTGTGAGGCAACTGTGTTCAGCGCGGCAGGTGAGCTGTCCCCATACTTTTTAATTTTTCTGTGCCTGCCCAGCCGGCACTCCACTCATTAGCCTGTTACGGCCCACAAAAACCGGAGGTTAACCATCGTGTACAGCTATAACCGTTACGACCGGGCTCTGGTACAAGCCAGGGTTCAACAGTTCCGGGACCAGGTGTCCCGGCGACTTTCCGGCAAGCTGAGTGAGGAAGAGTTTCTGCCTCTGCGTCTGCAGAATGGAGTCTACCTTCAGCGGCACGCCTACATGCTCAGGGTTGCCATTCCCTACGGAACCCTGTCGTCCGAACAGCTGCGTACGCTCGCAGAAGTCGCCGACCGATATGACCGCGGCTATGGCCATTTCACCACGCGCCAGAATATTCAGTTCAACTGGCTTGAACTGGAGCAGGTGCCGGATATCCTGCAACTGCTGGCCGATCAGGAAATGCATGCCATTCAGACCTCTGGAAATTGTGTGCGCAATATCACCACGGAAGCGTTTGCCGGCGTCGCCGCAGATGAGCTGATCGACCCCCGGCCGCTCGCGGAAATCATGCGTCAGTGGTCGACTGCCAATCCGGAATTCCTTTTCCTGCCGCGCAAGTTCAAGATTGCGATTTCTTCCTCTGAGAACGACCGGGCTGCGGTACGGGCTCATGACATCGGGCTTTATCTCTATCGCGGAAAATCCGGTGAACACCGGCTCCGGGTGCTGGTGGGGGGTGGCCTGGGGCGGACACCTGTGCTGAGCCAGGTGATACGTGAGGAATTACCCTGGCAGCACCTGCTCACCTATGTTGAAGCCATACTGCGTGTGTATAACCGGCATGGCCGGCGCGACAACAAGTACAAGGCAAGAATCAAGATACTGCTCCGCTCACTTGGGGTGGAAGCCTTTGCCAGGGAAGTGGAGGCCGAGTGGGCACTGATCCGGGACGGTGCCGGAGAACTGACGCGGGAAGAGTATGAGCGTGTCGCCCGTGACTTCGGGCCACCGGCCTATGAATCGCTGGACACGGCAGACATGGCGTATGGCAGACACCTGACCCTGAGTGCTGACTTTGCCCGATGGGTTGAAACCAATACCCATGCGCACAAAGTGAGCGGATATGCTTCTGTAGTTGTTTCCACCAAAGCCGGCGAAGGCGCACCACCAGGCGATCTGGATTCGGACCAGATGCGTGGCGTGGCCCATCTGGCCGACGTCTACGGTTTCGGTGAAATTCGTGTCGCTCACGAGCAGAACCTGGTTCTGCCGGATATCCGCAAGCGTGATCTCTACATGCTCTGGCAGGCGCTGGCGGAACTGAAACTGGCGACACCAAATATTGGCTTGCTCACAGACGTGATTGCCTGTCCCGGTGGCGATTATTGTTCGCTGGCGAATACACGCTCCTTACCGGTGGCAGCTGCCATACAGCAGCGGTTCCGCGACCTGGACCTCCTTCACGACCTGGGCAGCCTGAGTCTGAATATCTCCGGTTGCATGAATGCCTGCGGGCATCATCACATCGGAAATATCGGCATACTCGGTGTCAATAAGAACGATGAGGAGTTTTTTCAGCTTACCATCGGGGGGCAGAAAGGCCGCAACAGTAAGCTGGGCAAGGTCATTGGGCCGGCTTTCCGTGCTGAGGAGGTGCCCGAAGCCATCGAACGCCTGCTGGAAGCCTATCGGCAATTGCGGGAAACGGATGAAACCTTCGCGGACACCGTGCAACGTGTCGGCATCGGGCCTTTCAGGGAAACCGTTTACGCAAGAGAGAGCGTAGTGGCCGGAGGGGTTTCCTGATGAAAAACGTGATCACACTGAAAAACGGCAGCCCCGAACATGACCCCTCTGATCCCTGGGTACTGCTGGAGGCGGGGGCGGACGTCATGGGATCCGACACGCCAATCATTCTTCCTTTTGCGCATTGGCTGGAGCACTCTCAAGCGCGGGCTCCGGATCCTCGGCAAGGTGTGCTGCTCGGGCCGGATGAAGACCCCTTGCGCCTCGTTCCTGCGGTCTCTCACTTGCCGTTGATTGCCTTGCAGTTTCCGGATTTTCGCGATGGCCGGGCCTATAGCCAGGCCAACCTGTTGCGGTTGCGCTATGGGTTCAGGGGCGACTTGCGAGCGGTCGGGGATGTGCTTCGGGATCAGTTGCTGCTCATGCGACACTGCGGTTTTTCTTCCTTTGCCATCCGCGAGGATAAACCGGTTCTGGACGCCCTTGAGGGTTTGCGTGGATTCGATGAGGTTTACGCGCGTTCGGTAGCCAATCCGGTTCCCCGATATCGGCGCCAGTCACTGAAACCGAATGCTCACAGGGTATCCGGAACTGACTGAAATCAGACAATGCGATGAAACATTCCGGCGCCGGCAGACACTAAGAGGGAGTATTCAGACACACAACAGCAGGGGAGCCAGTGATGGGTCACAAGTTTGCAGAAATCGCGTTTTCAGAAACCGTTCGACGGGTACAGGATGAGATGGGAAGCCGTTCCGCCTACGCCCGTCTGGATGCCGGACC